>CBAAAA010000541.1:0-3348 GCA_964658695.1 uncultured Solirubrobacteraceae bacterium
GATATAATGCCCTTCGATCTGCAAAGGAGAATCCATGGCAACTGCGGCACCAGGCATTCCCGAAGAGAGTCGGGAGACCTTGATCAGCGACCTTTCGGGTATGGGGAATTTCTTCATCGATCCGGCAGGCGCGGCTCGATGTGTGTTTCGCAAATGGTTCTGGGTGGGCCCGGCTTTGATTGTGTCCATTCTGGCAGTGGGAATTCAGATGGAAATGATTCCACTGGTGCAACACGTGATGGAGGTTTCGCCGCTACCGGCAAACACCGATCCAGCGCAGTATCAGCGGGGAATTCAGATGGCCATGACGTTCCAACACGTGATCCTGTTCATCATGCCGATTTTCATTCTGGCGATGTTCGCGATTCAGGCGGGACTGGTCACCGGGAGCGCAGCCTTGCTGGGAGTGAAGGCGAAGTTCCTGCATGTGTTCAACCTGATCTGCGGGGTGTCGTTGATCGGCGCACTGGGCGGGATCGCAACGGCCATTATCGTACGCGCAAAAGGGGATCCGTCAACGATGGCAGAACTCAAGCCGCCTCTGGGGCTGGATATTTTCCTGCCTGAGGGCACTAACAAATTCCTGATGGCTCTGCTCGGCTACTTCTCGGTGTTTCAAATCTGGACGATTGTGATGTTCGTTTTGATCTTCAGCGTGGCATTTCGGGCGAAGAAGAGCAGTGCGTTCATGAGCTATGTTCCGGTGATCTGCCTGACGCTGTTGTTCATGATGGTGGGCGCGGCCTTCACGCCGAATTAACGGGTAGCGTTCTACAATAGAGGCACCGTGAGACTTGGCGGCCCGGAAATCATCGTAATCGCGTTAGTGATCATCCTGCTGTTCGGGGGACGCAAGCTTCCCGACCTTGCCAAAGGGTTGGGCGACGGGATCCGGAACTTCAAGAAGTCGGTGAAGAGCGATGACGACCCGTCGAACGAGAAGAAGCCGCTTTAAGGCAGTGAATAAAATACTGACGCCCCGCTGAGGATTGACTCAGCGGGGCGTTTCGTCCTTTACCGACTTCGCTAAACGGAACTTCACGACTTTCTTGGCCGGAATTTTGATTGCTTCTCCGGTTGCGGGGTTGCGGCCCGTGCGCGCTTTGCGATCGGCGCGAACGAGACGTCCGATTCCCGGCAGCACGAACACGCCGTTCTTCTTGGTTTCGCGCACCGCGAGGGTGGCGAGCGATTCAACGAAATGCTTGGCCACTTTGTTGTTAACGCCCGTGGTCTCCGCCAGTTCGCGAATGATCGCGGTCTGAGTCATCTTCTTTACTTCAGCCATCTATGTAACCTCCACCGCCAGTTTTAAACAGAACGGTGCAAAAATGTTTGCCTCTGCGGTCAACACGATGATACGGGGAGTTGGCCACCATTGTAAAGCGAAAACAGTGCATTTTAGAGGTTTTTTTGCATTTCTCCACAAGCAAGTTGCTTAGAACCCCTGCAAACAGCAGGTTTCGAGGAACTCGCGCAAGACAGTCGCGGTGTCGAGCGCACCACCCGAAGATTAGTGAGTTCCTTTGCTGAGTGGTGGCGCGCAACCGCGCCCTTTGGGTTTTCGGACAGCGATGCCGCCGCTACAATCAGGTATATGTCGGTAAGCGCGTCTCCGGTCGAGATTCTCACCAGGTACGAGGCAGTGATTGGTCTCGAAGTACACGTTCAGCTGGGAACGAAAACGAAGATCTTTTGCGGCTGCCCAATTGAGTTCGGAGCTGCGCCGAATACGCTGGTTTGTCCGGTTTGCCTCGGGCTGCCTGGTGCTTTGCCGGTGTTGAACCGAAAGGCTGTGGATCTGGCGATCTCCGCTGGAATTGCGCTGCATTGCAAAGTTAATCCGTTCTCGCGATTCGCTCGGAAGAACTACTTTTATCCTGATTTGCCGAAGGGCTACCAGATCTCACAATACGATCAGCCGCTGGCCGAGCACGGGTTCGTGGACATATTGACGGAAGCGGGGAAGAAGCGGATCGGCGTCACGCGCGTGCACATGGAGGATGACGCGGGCAAGAGTATTCACGACGGTTTCAGGGACTCGGATGAGTTTACGTATGTGGATTTGAACCGCTCGGGAACTCCGCTGATTGAAATCGTGAGCGATCCAGATATGCGCTCGGCGGACGAAGCCTATGCGTATCTGGCCGAGGTAAAGCAGATTCTGCAGTACATCGGCGTGTCGGACTGCGACATGGAAAAAGGGCAGCTACGGTGTGACGCGAATGTGTCGCTACGGCCGCGCGGAGCGGAGAAGTTCGGCACCAAGGCGGAAGTGAAGAACGTGAATTCGTTCCGCTATGTCAAGCTGGCGCTTGAATACGAGATAGGGCGGCAGGCGGAACTGCTCGATTCGGGCAGGGCGGTGGCGCAGGAGACGCGGCTGTACGACCCGGATAGCGGGCGGACGGTGAGCATGCGCAGCAAGGAGCAGGCGCATGATTACCGCTACTTCCCGGAGCCGGATCTGGCGCCGCTGCGGGTGAGCGATCACTGGCTGGCTGAGGTGCGGCACAACCTTCCGGAGCTGCCGCCGGATCGCCGGGAGCGTTTCGTCAGTCAATATGGGCTGCGCGAATACGATGCGCAGGTGCTGACGGCGGTTCGCGAGACGGGGGATTACTTCGAAGCAGCGGTGAAGGTGAGCGGTGACGGCCGGGCGACTGCAAACTGGGTGGTGGGCGATCTGATGGGGCTGTTGAAAGCAGCTGGCAAGGAGATTGCGGAGTCACCCATTTCGGCGCGGCATCTGGGCGAGCTGGTGGCGCTCATCAACAAGGGAGAGCTGTCGGGAAAGCTGGCAAAGGACATCTTGCCGAAGATGTTCGAGACCGGTGACGCGCCTTCCGCGATCATGGAGCGCGAGGGGCTGAAGCAGATTTCGGATTCAGGCGCGCTCGAAAAAATCGTGGAGGAAGTGATCACGACGAACCCGAAACAGGTGGAGCAATACCGGAGCGGCAAGACAGCCGTGATCGGTTTCCTGGTCGGACAGGTGATGAAGGCGAGCCGGGGGCAGGCTAACCCAGGCGCGGTGAACGAGGTATTGAAGGCGAAACTGGGCTAGCGATCAGACGCTGGCGAAGGGCGCACGCTCTTCGTTGTGATGGCGGACATCGATTCCCTTTACCAGGAAAAGGACGTCTTCGGCGATGTTGGTGGCGTGATCGGCAATGCGTTCCAGATTGCGCACGACACTCAGCAAACGGAGGGCTTGCGGAATCTGGCTGGAGTTGTTTTCCATAAAACTGGTGAGTTCGTGATAGCTGGCGGTGCGCAGATTATCTACGGCATCGTCTGAGGCGAGAACGCTGCGGGCGAGTTCGGAATCGCGGCTCACGAAGGCGT
>CBAAAA010000542.1:0-3333 GCA_964658695.1 uncultured Solirubrobacteraceae bacterium
TGGTTGGTCATCCTTTACACATGAGCGGAGATGAAAGCAGACAAGGGCAGTTCACGAAGGAGTTTGCCGAGAGGCTGCGTGCGCACGTCGGCTTGCCAGTGATTTTTTGGGATGAACGTCTCACGTCAGCAGAAGCGGAGCGGTTGATGCGAGAGGCTGGAGCGGGGTTGGAAAGGCGGAAGAAGGCAATTGATCAGATGGCCGCTATCCTTCTTCTTGAAAGCTACATGGGTTATCTAAACGGTTTGGATAGTGACGAGGGATGTATTCGGATTGACTAGCGGAACCAGTTCTGCCGGGGGATTTTTGCGCAGGCTTGCCGGGATCGTTGTACTTCTTTGCGCAGCAATCGGCGGCGCCGCTGCCTATTGGCTGCTCACACCTTATCGGAATTTCAGAGGTGAAATCTTTGTCGAGATTGAACGGGGAATGTCGTCGCGCGCCATCGCCCGGGAACTTAAGAAGAGCGGCGTGGTGCGCTCAGAAGCGGCCTTTTTGCTAGTTAGGCTCATCCGACCCGCGGCAACACTTCAAGCCGGCGAGTACGCCTTCAAATCGGAACAGACTCCGTGGAAGGTATTTGACGTCATCCATCGCGGGGAGATTTTCTACGAAGAGTTCACGGTTCCCGAAGGCAGCAACATCTTCGATATCTCGGGGCTGCTCCGTAACTCGGACACGGTGCACGCGGAAAGCTTTTTGAAGGCCGCAGGAGATCCGGGAATGATCCGGGACATGGATCCTTCGGCGCCAAACCTAGAGGGCTATCTTTTCCCTTCCACTTATCGGGTGACGCACAAGACGACCGGGCCGCAATTGTGCCGGATGATGACCGATGAATTTCGAAGGCAATGGTCGAGCCTGATCAATAGTTCTGGAAAGCCGAATGTTCATGAGGTGGTTACGCTGTCCTCACTGGTGGAGAAAGAAACGGCGATTCCGGAGGAGCGTCCGCTGGTCGCAGCGGTGTTTTATAACCGGCTACAGAAGGGAGTCCCGCTGCAATGCGACCCGACGACGGTTTATGCGGCCCTTTCCGAGAGTCGGTATTCCGGGGTGATTCACAAGTCCGACCTGGCTAGCACCAATCCATACAACACCTACACTCACGCCGGCCTTCCACCCGGTCCTATCGCGAACCCCGGCGTTGCTTCGCTGCGGGCTGCGATTCTGCCGGCCAGGACATCTTTCTTGTACTTCGTCGCCAAGGCCGACGGCTCTGGTTCTCACCATTTTTCGTCCACTCTTGGAGAACACGAGAGGGCAGTCGCTGCGTATCGCAAAGCGCACGAGTAAAAAGACAAAAGTTAAGCAAGTCTAAAGTTTCTTACCCACGCGCCGATTAGCTTCTTGTCAGGCCGCCCTGACAAGGGGGATCGGGATGAGCTTCAAATTAGTCGGTTTTGCTGTAGTGATGAGCTACGCGTTCGCGACAAACTCGCTGGCCGCTGACGTAAGTGCATCTGTTGAAGAGACTCAACCCGCCAGGCAGGTATTTGGGGAGCAGAAGGTCCTCACTCCGCTCGATAGTGCGGATTTGCTTCGGCAGGCACAATCGGCCAATGACGAGTTTTTTTCAAGTCTGCAGTCCTTCGTATGTGACGAAAACGTCTCGCGTACTCGAGAGAATCTCAGGCAGATGAAGACGCGCAGTCTCGATACGCTGACCACAAGAGTATCTTTTGAAAATGGTCAGGAACAGTATTCGGAGGTGCGGAAGAACGGTCTCAAGTTGCCGGACCTTTCCGCAGCCGGGGGAGCTTGGTCTGAAGGAGAATTCGGCACACTCCTTCATCAGACACAGCAGCTCCTCAAAACGCAGCCAGTCGTCTTTCAAGGAAACGGAGAGGGGAATGAGATACCGGTCACGTATGTCAGCTTTGATGTCGCACAAGAGGTGAGTCCTTGGATCCTCATCGTAGAGGGCCGATCGTACAGAATCCCGTTTCACACCGAGGTTGGCATGGAGACCACCAGCGGGCATATCCTTTCAGTCAAGCGAACTACGGCCGAGCTACCGCGCGAGCTGCTGATTAGCGAGATTGAATGGTCGGTGAAGATGGGACCCACCAGTCTTGCCGGAGCAAGCTGGCTGCTACCGGTCGAGGGAGAATACGCTGTGTCGTATGCAAACAGTCATCGACGGGAACGGAATCAGATGACATTCACGAACTACCGCCGATATGGTTCGGAGGTGGCCTTACGGTTTGATCCCATCAACTAATCTGGAAAGTCTTCATTGAGCGCCACGACTGAGAAGCATCACTTTAACAGTGTGAAAGATGATGTAGAAGTCCAGAGCAGCCGCTACGTTCTTTATGTAGTAGAGGTCGTACTCCAGCTTGATCATGGCGTCGAGCTCAGTGTCTCCATATTTATGGTTGATTTGCGCCCACCCGGTGATTCCAGGCTTTACAGCAAGGCGCTGGCGATAGTATGGAATCTGGTTCGTGAGAACCTCGACGAACTCAGGGCGCTCCGGTCGGGGACCAACCATTACCATATCGCCTTTTACGACGTTCCAAAACTGGGGCAGCTCATCGAGCCGCAAACGGCGTAGCCATTTTCCGACCGGCGTGATCCGAGGGTCATCCTTTTTGGCCCAAACAGCACCGGTCCGGGCCTCGGCATCAACGTACATTGAACGAAATTTGAAGACGGTAAATATCTTGCCGTTGATGCCGACGCGACGCTGACGGTAGAGGATTGGACCAGGAGAGGTCAATCGGACGAGCAATGCCGTAAAGATCATTAACGGCGAGAATAAAGCGAGACCCAAGAAGCCAAGAACGAGAGAATAGAAGCTCTGAATAGCGATTGCATGCGGCCGCGGGCCTAGTCCGGAAGAAAAGATTAGTTGAGAGGGCTGGATCTTGCGGCTGCAGATCCGACGAAGGGCCATTTCATAGGTATCAGCCGCGTCCTCAATTCGAACGCCGCCGAACCGAATGTCGAGCAGGTCCTGCATTGGAAGGCAATTCCTGCGCTCGTCCATTCCGACGACGATTCGGGTCGGTTTGTATTCCGCGCAGACCTTTCTGATATCACCTATTTCTCCGAGACAAGGCACTGGGAAGTCCGCCACGCGTTCGGACAGGTAGCCGATGATCGAATACCCGAACTCCGGCTTCGCGAGAACAGTCTCGGCGACTTCCTGTAGGATGCTGGAATTTCCGATCAGAAGAACTCTCTCGGAGCGGAGAGCCGCCACGACGTACCGCCAGTAGAATATTCGCCACAGCGGCAGCACGAAAACTACACCCAGGCTGCCGAGAATCATGAGCCAGCGACCGAGCAGCAGCTCCGGTGTCAGATACCCCAAAAAGGCCATGA
>CBAAAA010000543.1:0-3332 GCA_964658695.1 uncultured Solirubrobacteraceae bacterium
ACCGTCGACCTCTTCCATGCCATGGAAGCGCGCTCCCAACTGCGCCACAGGCCCTCGCAGGCGTGATTACGTTCCTGAGAATAGCACATCGCGCCTCGTCGTTCGCTGGATGCGGCGGATTCCTGAAGGGTGAAAATTTCGTCATCAAAGATGTTGACTGAAGACCCGAACGGAGTCAAAATCAGACGACCGAGAGATTCCGTTTTGAATAGCGTCTCTGGTGGTCGCACTTCGCTCATGAAAAACATCCCTCCGCAGATCCACACAGCCGTCGCGCTTCATATGCAAGGGGAACCACCTCGACCGCTGGCCGGGGAGAATCATGGCTCGGAATGGGAGTCTCTTGCGCACGAATTGCGTCAACCGCTAAGCGTAATTGAGTCACTTGCCTATTACCTGGAGCTCACATCGAAAGACGAAGGCGCTTGTGTTCACTTGCAGCAAATCCAGTCAATGGTTCGCCGCGCGAATCGAATCTTGGCCGAGGCCGTCAGCCACTAAGGCCGGCAGACCTTCAGGATTGTCTTTCGAGCTCTTCCAGACGGCTCCGTAACGAGCGAATTTCCGCAGTGGTACGGTCAAGCCTTGCGACGTGAGCCAAACCTTTCAAATGTTGTCGGAGGGGACGGGCCGGAATTCCCCAGACGGGTTCGCCGGCTGCGATCTTTTGTGACGTCAGGATGCCACTCTTGCCGCCGACAATTGCTTTCGCCTCGATGCGCGCTTTCTCACCAATCCCGGTTTGACCCCCGATTGCGGCATAGTCGCCGATGGTCACGCTCCCTGACAAACCGGTCTGAGCCGCGATGACAACATGCCTGCCAACGAGGCAATTGTGTCCGACATGGACCAGGTTGTCGAGCTTTGTCCCATCGCCGATCTCCGTCACCCCGAGGGCGGCCCGGTCTACGCAGGAGTTCGCGCCGATCTCCACATCGTTTCCGATCCTCACAGTACCCACTTGCGGGAACTTCTCATAGTGATCACCGGCCAGCGTGAATCCGAAACCGTCGGCTCCCAAGATGCACCCGCTGTGCAAGATGGCTCGCGCTCCGATGGTCACGCCATCGTAGACGGTTACGTTCGGATAGAGAATAGAGTCAATGCCAATGCTGACTTCAGCGCCGATTCGGGCGCCGGAGTGAATGATGCAGCGCGAGCCGATCTGCGCGCCGTCTCCTATCGTAACGTAGGGCCCAACAAAACTATCCGCACTGACATCCGCGGAGGGCGCAATTATGGCAGTCGGATGTACCGATGCGGCGGGATTTCGTTTCGGGTAGAGCTCTGCAAGCAAGCTGGCGAAAGCGGCACGTGGGATCTTCACTCGGATCAGTGATCGACGCCCGTCTTCAGCGGGATACTCGGGGGGAACAAGCAGGCAGCCGGCCTTGGATAAAGCGGCGAGGCTGAAGACCCGATCACTTGCGACGTAGGAGATCTGTTCTTCCGACGCATTTTCGAGCGTGTTTGCGCCGGCAACCAACCGGTCTTCTGACCCTTCGATTCGCCCGTCGCAAAACGCGGCGATCTGGGCAACGGTGAGCACTGGCATGCTTCATGTTTGCACTTGCGCGCTAGCCCTGAGCTAGCCCGACCTAGTCTCGCCCGCGCCAGTCCGAAATCCAAGACCTTGATCGATCCGTCCTGGCGAACCATAGTGTTGGACGGCTTGACGTCACGATGCGCGATCCCCGCCTGCTGCGCAGCATTCAAGGCGGAAGCAATTTGCTCCGGGATCCGCGGCACCTCTGCTGGCGCCAGCCGCGTCCCCTCTGCCCAAGTTTGAAGTGAAACTCTCTCCACGTACTCGGTTGCAATACAAAAGTCGCCATCGCTCTGGCCAATTTCGTAAATTGTCAAAATGTTGGGATGATCTAAAGCGGAGCCGTTCGAGGCTCCTTTGAAACCGTCGGAGTTGCTCCTCGCTTTTCTTGCATCCAAGTGGAAGTAGTTTTAGCGCTACTTGCCGACCCAGGCGTTCGCCCCTTGCGAAACTTCCAAAGCCGCTGGGCCAATGGCAGTCACTATGGTGAGGTCCGATGCCTTTTCATTCGATATCAGGACTAACTCGACTTCTATCCTCATCGCCCGCTCGTCAATGGAATCTCTAGAAGGCATCGACGATTAGCTGATGGTAGCGAAAGCGCCTCGCTAATTTCCACTCGGGGTCCACCGCGGCATGCGACACGTTGAGTGAGAAGAGCTGCCTCTTCAATGGTTAATCGGGAAAAAAATTACCCGCTTGTCGCTAAGTTGATCGCCCAGCCGCCACGGAGGAAACGAGCCGCGCTAAGTGGAAGAGAGTCGCGAAAGCCGACAAGGCCTAAGCTGGGTACGTCATGTGCTCGGCTTAACGGTTCGGTGGGTATTTTTCGAGTTTCCGCTGCAGAGAACGACGATGTAGTCCGAGCAGGCGTGCTGCTTGCGAAATGTTTCCCTGACAGTCACTCAGCACGCGCTGAATGTGCTCCCATTCCACTCGCGCAAGACTTGGAACGGCGCCGTAGGTGACGGGCTCGGGCCCAGTCTCCTGCTGAAGGTTCTGATACGCCGTCAGAATCTGATCGACGTCCGCCGGTTTACTGATGTAGTCATCCGCACCGAGCTTGGTAGCGCTGAGCGCGGTGGCAATACTGCCATACCCGGTAAACATGATGATCTTGATATGGTCGTTCTCTTTACGAATCTGTTCGATGGCATCCAGCCCGCTACCCTCGGCTAAACGCAGGTCAATCAATGCCAGACTGAGGGGAAGCCGGTTAGCCATAAGAATTGCGGGCTCGGCGCTGCCCACACCATGGGTAATCCAGTGTCTTGCTTCGAAGGCACGGCACAAACGGTTACGGAAAATCTCATCATCGTCCAGAATCAGAACCACATCCTGCGGCTCAGACTGTTCTGACATAGTGATCCAAAGCGCAAGAAATTGTGAGCACCGCTTCCGTCCCTTGCCCGCACTCCGATTTGTACGAAAGTGTTCCACCACATCTCTCCGCCAGAGTACGAACCAGGAATGTTCCCAGCCCCATACCCTTTCCAGGTGCTTTGGTGGTAAAAAAAGGTTCTCCGACGTGATCCAGTACGTTTTTCCGCATGCCCGTCCCCGCGTCACGGATGACGATCTGCAATTGGTCCCCGCGGGTCTCCATCGCCAGCCAGATCGGCCCTTGTTCACTCGCATCCAGAGCATTCTTCAGCAGCGCAGACAAAGCCTGAATCAATCCTTGTACAGGCACATGCATTTCGTCTTGCGGATTCGCATTTTCGATGACCAGACGATCGCGCAGCGCGGAAGGCAGCCGGTCTTTTAACCGACCGAGCAAAGCTTC
>CBAAAA010000544.1:0-3317 GCA_964658695.1 uncultured Solirubrobacteraceae bacterium
GATGATTCTCGCCGGAGAGAATTGCCCGTCGCTGTTCATCAAGTTCCAGCCGTACCTGCGAAGTGAGTAAGTCAACGGGCACGTTCAAATGCCGCAATCGTTGTAGAACACGATCTACCGAGGGAAGCGCCCGCAGCGCCTCATCCCGCTTATGCGATTGCTCGTTGTCCAAGTGCCTGCTTCAGGTATTGTCCGGTATAGGATTCCGGCGCGTCGGCGATTGCCTCGGGAGTGCCCTGCGCAACGATTCGTCCGCCTGCTTCTCCACCCTCCGGGCCAAGATCGATGATCCAGTCAGCTGCCTGGATGAGGTCAAGATTATGTTCGATGATCAAAATACTGCCGCCATTGAGAATCAATCGTTCGAAGGCGCGCAGCAGCTTCGCGATGTCATCGAAGTGCAGGCCCGTGGTGGGTTCATCGAACAGGAACAACGTACCCTCACAAGTGGATTGAGCCAGGTGAGCCGCAAGCTTTACGCGCTGGGCTTCCCCGCCGCTTAGAGTGGTGGCCGATTGGCCCAGCCGTAAATAGCTAAGCCCCACATCGCTGAGCACTTTCAGTCTGGCCGAGAGCCGGGCCGAATCCGCAAAGAATGACAAGGCTTCGCGTACCGTCAGCTGCAGCACTTCATGAATATTCAGCCCCTTGTAGCGGATATCCAGCACGCTCTGCTTATAGCGCGTCCCGCGGCACTCCTCACAGATCAATTCCACGTCGGAAAGGAATTGCATTTCCACCGTAACGGTTCCATCGCCTTGGCAAGTCTCGCAGCGGCCTCCCGGAATGTTAAAGGAAAAGTGCCCGGATTTGTAGCCGCGTCGCTCTGCCTCAGGCGTACACGCGAAAATGTCGCGAATCAGATCAAATGCTTTGATGTAGGTAACTGGATTCGAGCGGGGTGTTCGCCCAATTGGCGATTGATCGACCATAACGACACTAGTCAGGAGGTCGGCCCGGTCCACCCGTTTCACCTGAACCTTGCGAGCGGACGTTGCATTCTCAACCGCATCCTGGTCCTTCTCGCGCGCCTTATTAACTTCCAAATCTAAAGCGCGGTAGATCACCTGATGCATCAAGCTGCTTTTGCCAGAGCCCGAAACACCAGTCAGCGCCACCATGACGCCGAGCGGAATCTCGACATCAATATTCTTTAAATTATTCGCACGAGCGCCAAAGAACCGGATCACTCGTTTGGGGTTGATCTTACGCCTGTCGAGAGAACGCGAGACGGTAAGCTCACCGCGAAGATACCTGCCCGTAAGTGAATGAAACGTTGATGCGGTGTCTTTTGGAACAGGCTGGAGAAGCTGCGGATAAGTGCCCTCGAAGATCACGCGCCCGCCGTTCTCGCCGGCGCCTGGGCCCATGTCCAGAATAAAATCCGCCTCCGCCATAATCTCCGGATCGTGTTCAACCACAACGATCGTGTTACCGAGATCTCGAAGGTCTTTCAGAATTTTGATCAGGCGCGCAGTGTCGCGGCTATGCAATCCAATGGAAGGCTCGTCGAGTACGTAAGTGGCGCCCACTAATCGGGATCCCAGGCACGTCGCAAGCTGAATCCGTTGTGCTTCGCCTCCAGATAAAGTTGCCGAAAGACGATCCAGCGTCAGGTACTCGAGCCCAACGTCATTCAAGAAGCGGCACCGCTGGCGAATCTCATCCAGTATCCGCTCCGCAATTTCAGACTCCTCAGGACTGAGACGCAGGTTATTGAAGAACCGGTAAGCCCGGGCAATATTCATGCGGGAGACCTCTGCGATGTTGCAGTCTCCCACGCGCACCCACAACGCCTCCGCCCGAAGACGCGCACCGCGACAGGCAGAGCATTCCGTATAGGCGCGATAACGGCTTAGAAAGACGCGGACGTGTACCTTGTACTTCTTCTTCTCAACTTCACTAAAGAAGCGGTGTACATGTTTTCTGACGAACTCTTTCTCCGAGGCAGCCAGATCCGCATAGGGTACATCCAGGCGCACTTTTCCACGGGCTTTCGGCCTGACGTTCTCTTCGTAGTACCAGCTGTACTGGGGCTTTGTCCATGGGTCGACCGCTCCCTCTTCTAAAGAGAGAGTGGGATCGGGAATGATCAAGTCGAAATCAAAGTCGATGGTGTTGCCGAAGCCCTGGCAGACCGGACAGGCGCCGATGGGATTGTTGAAGCTGAACAGTGTCGGCTCCGGAGCATTTGCAGTTGTGCCGCACACTTTACAGGCAAATCGCTCACTGAAATGACGCACTGCCGGTTCAGCTATCGCAGCCTGTTCAAAGAAAACTTCGCCGGCCTCCCGGTAACAGACCTCAACCGTGTCGACGATTCGCTGGTGCAAGTCCGGGCGAATGACAATTCGATCAGCCAGTATGTAGACCGGCTGTGCGAAATCAATCTCGAGCAGAGACTCAGGCGTTGAAAACTCAAACGTCTGTCCTTTCTGAAAGAGCCGGTTGAAGCCTTTCTTCCGAAGTTCAAACAGCCGGTCTCTCAGGACCGATGCATCGGCAGCGCCTTCCGCCTTCACCGGAAAGAGGGCGTACCAGCGCGAGCCTTCTTCCTCAGTTTGCATCAGGTCCGCCACCTGGTCCACCGTGTCCCGCTCTATTCGCGTCCCGTCATTCGGGCAGTAGGTTCGCCCGGCACGCGCCCACAGCAGGCGCATAAAGTCGTAAAGCTCAGTGGCGGTCGCCACCGTAGAACGAGGATTTCTGGTCTGGTTTTTCTGCCGGATTGCGATCGGAGGCGCGATGCCCAGGATCTCATCGACATCCGGCTTCTCCATCCGCTCCAGGAACTGCCGCGCGTAGGCAGACAACGACTCGACGTATCTGCGCTGGCCTTCGGCATAAATGGTGTCAAAGACCAGTGACGACTTGCCGGAGCCAGACACACCCGTCACCACTGTCAGCTGATTGTGCGGGATCTCGACACTGACATTTTTAAGGTTATGAACGCGCGCCCCATGAATGGCGAGTACTGGCTTTGCAGCTTCCTGCACGTCTCGCGCGGCAACGGCTTCACAGGAAGCTAAGCTGGATTCTTCCGGCATGGTGAATAGAAAAGGCGGGCGGGAGATTCCTGTCGAACTTCCCTATCAGTATAGGATGCGTCGAGGCATTTGCGGGCGTCATGCTTTCTGATCCGCAGACGGCCGAAATGCGCCGCTCACTGCTGGTGTGGTTCAGCCACTACCAGCGTGATCTTCCGTGGCGTAAAACAAAGGATCCGTACTCAATCTGGGTTTCGGAAACAATGCTGCAACAGACGCGCGTCGCGGCGGTGCTGCCCTATTACAAACGGTTTCTGGAATCCTTTCCGG
>CBAAAA010000545.1:0-3314 GCA_964658695.1 uncultured Solirubrobacteraceae bacterium
GGGAACCCCAACAGCGCAGTTCTTTACACTGACATCGGCAGCGATCTCGATAAAGAACAACCTCGATTTAAGGAATCAGGAGTTTGGCTCTCGATACCCAAGCGCCCTGGTTCCGGGTCCGCGGACTGTCGAGGTCGAGTTCACGCTGCTTGCACAGGATGACGCACAAACAACCGCACTGTATTCGGCGGCGAAGCTGAGAACACCGATACCAGCGATGTTGCAACTCGGGCAGCAGCAAGGCCAGCTGCTCGCGATATACCTCCCGAACGTAATGCCCGAGTTACCCGAGTATGTTGATTCTGAAACACGACTGCGGTGGCAATTTACCGGATGTTTAGCGCAAGGATCTCTCAATGATGAACTTTATCTGGCGTTCGCGTAACGCTATCGCCTATGAGAGTGTCGGGTGGCACGACAGCGAGGCGCTACCGAAAGTCCGTTTCGCGATACGCAAGATTTCATTGGCGAACAGACTTGAGCTGATAAAGCAAATCCGGGAACTGTGCTTGCGCCACGATTTCCTGCGCGCTGGTGACACTGCCGAGCAGAGTGAGGCGACCATCGGCGACCTGCTCGTTAAGAGACTCTACCTCGAGTGGGGGCTGATTGCCATCCTCGGTTTAACGATCGATGGCAAGCCGGCCACAGTCGAATCGCTCATCAATAACGGGCCCGAAGAGCTGACGGAAGAGGTGATGGAGCGGATTCGGATCGAACTTGGATTGACGGAGCAAGAAAGAAAAAACTTCTAATCGCATTCCATTTCCAAATGTCTTCTCAGGCCGCCTGGGAATGCGAGCCATGCCGTGGTAGCGGTCTGCAATATAAACGGAACTGTGGCTGGTTGGAACCACAGACACCACAGAAGAAACAGCCAGTCTGGGTCCGCGGCAATTTGATCTCAACTCAGTGTCCGAAGTCCATCATCACCGCCGAAAGTCTTAGTTTTCTGGATGAGTTCCAGGCCTGGAAGCAAGCCGGCATTTTAGATGTTTCGCGTTTAAGTGCGAGAAGCGCTGACGCACTAACAATCCTGGAACAAGCCTGGAAGGAGACTTGTCGTGAGCAAATCGAAAAACAACTTAACCAGTCTCGGTAATTTCCTCAGTCAGGGACGATCGGGTCGAAAGACCGGATCACTGCCGCCCTCGGGCTCGAGCGCCGGATCACCAGAGGTGATGACGACAACTACGAAGCTTTCCCTCGGATCGAACAGCAGTTTGCGATCACAGTCATTGAACCAGAAGGCAGATCAAAGCATTGAGTTCGGAAAGCCGAGTTCAAACCGTACTTCGACAACGACGGCACCCTCGGATCTTAGCAGTCTGCTGAAAATGACAGAGAGCAGCGGTCTGTCAAGTCTTCTCGGCGGAGGGGGTTTGCTGGGCGGCTTAACCGGACTCGGCTCCCTCGGGTCATTGATCAGTGGTCTTTTTGGCGGAAGCAGCGCGAAGGCGCTTCCACCGCTTCCGCTGTTCACGCTTCCACAAGCGACGTCGGAGACATACTCGGTCAAGTCTCAAGTAGGTACATCGAGCGGAGCAGGCCGAAGCCAGGCCGGGTCCGGCATTTACGCCGCTCCGGAAAGCGTGACGCCTGCAGCGGCAAGCATTTACACCGTTCCGGCAGGTTTTTACAACGCTCCGTCGAATATGAAGCCCGCCGCAACAACCACGCCGGCTTCATCTCCCAATAGAGTGGTGCAAGCAGTAAAGATCGCGCTCCTGAATTCCAGTTCCTTGAACGATGTGATTAACGAGTTGTAGTTATGCCCACCTTTCCTTCCCTCAGCAGCGGCGCAATAACCCAATATCCTCTGATATTCGGAATATCTCAAGGGACCTCTGTGGTCCGCTTCATGGATGGCGCCGATCAGCGCTTTCTGACACAAGGCAGACAGTTTCGAAGCTGGGAAATACGTCTGGCGCTACTGAATGACTCCGAGCTGGAGCAGCTTGAAGCGTTCTTCGATTCCCAACAGGGCGCGTATTCCACTTTCACTTTTCCTGATCCGATCTCCGGCCTTGACATCGCGAATTGCAGGATTGGCGCGTCGGAACTGACAACGACCTATGCAGCGCTCGGAGCTGGCAGCGCTTCTGTCCGGGTGGTAGAAACCAATGGCTAATCTGTTCTTTCCTCAACTCTCGACAGGCGCTATCGCGCAGTTTCCGTTTGGCAAGATCAGGTCCGTCAGGACTGTTGAAAACGCATTACCGGACGGCAGTCTGTTAGTGAGCCCGGATTCAACTTCGTCACGAATCACATGGAACCTTCACTTCAATGAACTGCTGCCGTCGGAGATGTTAGAACTTCAGGTGTTCTACAGTGCATGCATTGGTCCGTTCAGCGCATTCACGTTCATAGATCCGGCGGATAACATGCTGATATCCAGTTCAGATCTGACTAACTCTGCGTGGAACTTGTCGCTTAGCTTAAGGGTGACGCCGGGATTGACGGACCCGTTTGGCGGTACGACGGCTTTTGCAGTGACGAATACCGGACAGACTGCCGCGACAGTCACTCAAACGATTGCAGTTCCCGCAAATTACCAGTACTGTTTTTCTGTTTACTTACTCGGTCTCAATGACTCCGACGTGACACTCAGCATGACAGGCTCCACGGCGAGTGCGAGTCAGTCTTTCGGGTCCGAATCAGCGTGGAGCCGGATCGTTTTACCAGGACGTCTGAATGACTCCGGCACAACGCTGACCGCTGTGATTCAGCTGCAACCCGGTCAGAGCGTCCAGCTATTTGGGCCTCAACTGGAGCCTCAGGCTAGCCCTTCCAGCTATCGCGCCACCACGTCACAAGGGGGAGTGTACACCGCCTCGCACTGGAGTTCGAATCAACTCGCATTCAGCGCGAACGGACCGAACTCATTCGCCACGTCGTTCGCAATCGAATCTGTTCTTTAGGAGAAGCAGTATGGGGACAATAAACCAGGTTAAACAGCTCGCGCAGTCGGATACTCCACTCCTGCTCTTCCGCTGTGTGATGCCATCCGGCGACGTTGAGTGCTGGGGCACTCACGGCATCGTGTTTAACGGGGAGACTTATAATGCGCGGGTTCTCAAGCACGACCTATTCGACCTGCAGTTGGCGGCGGGCGATGCAATGGACGGGATCTCTCAACTTTCGCTGGTTCTGGCGAACGCTGATTCTTTCATGTCGGAGCTGAACCGGGCGATTGGGTTCAAGGGTTCCCAACTGACCGTCTACTTCGTGTTTGCCGATCTGCCAAGCGCTTTCATAACTACGGAAAGCACGGTCCTGTTCTCCGGCGTTGCGGGTGACCCTGACCTGATTAC
>CBAAAA010000546.1:0-3298 GCA_964658695.1 uncultured Solirubrobacteraceae bacterium
CATCGGACACGGCCAAGCGGCCGCCCGGCTTCAAAACCCGGAACGCTTCTCGGAGAACCTGATCTTTATCCCTGGACAGATTGATCACGCAGTTAGAGAGAACCACATCGACGCTGTCGTCTTCCAGGGGAATATGCTCGATTTCGCCCTTGAGAAATTCGGCATTCTCTGTACCGGATTTCGTTTGGTTCTGACGCGCGAGAACGAGCATGTCGTCGGTCATATCCAAGCCAAACGCTTTGCCGGTGGGCCCGACGCGGTGCGCCGAAAGCAACACATCGATGCCGCCACCCGAGCCGAGATCGAGAACGATTTCGCCAGGCCTCAGCTTGGCAAGCACAGTCGGATTTCCGCACCCTAACGCGGCTTTTAGCGCCGCCTCGGGAACCTCACTTATTTGTGTTTCGTCGTAAAGATCGGATGTAATGGGATCGCAGGAGGAGGCAGCCAAGCCCTCGCAGCAGGATGTCGTGGAGCAACAGTCTGCCGGAAATCCAGTTCCTGCCGTGACTCGGCGCGCTGCCTCTCCATATTTCTGTTTGACTATCTCTTTTATGTCCATCAGCGCTCCTTGGCAGGCCGGGCCTATTTGCAGACTTGAAAAAGGGTCTCCGATTCCACCGCGTTGTTTCTGGTGCAGCATTCGGCGTACAGAAACGCAAGAAGCTCCTGAAGACTATCGCCATCGGCCGAGTACCAAAGGAAGGTGCTTTCGCGGCGAACCTTCACCAGTCCCTCGTTCTTCAACTTTTCAAGATGGTGCGAGAGCGTAGAGGCGGGAATGTCCAGCTCAGCGCCGACGTCACCTGCAATCATGCCATTCGGGTGTGCCGATAACAGAAGCCGCATAATGCGCAGGCGCGGTTCTGTTCCTATAGCGGAAAACATATCGGCATAGCGGGCCACATCCGGTTCGCGCTTTGCTCTCGACATCAATTCCAGACCTCCAGGATCCAATGTTCTTACTGGAAGTTCCATGATGCTGGAAATATAGAATTTCGTCAAGCTGGATTGGCGCGTTGGATGCCGAATGCCCTGTCAATTTTACGAGCATACAATGGTTCCATGCGTTCTATCGGGAATGTGTTCCTTGTCGCACCTGACATTGAACGTTGGCTAACAAAACTCCCTGGAAGTGGTTCGCGTTTCTTGGCGTTGATTTGCCAGACACAAGGAGCCCGCCTCGTAATGGCCGGCCGCTGCAGCTTGCTGAGGACTGCCGCACTCGTCATCTTATTCGGCGGTGGTTCGTCCTGTCAGGTACGCGCCCAGACCACAGGCAGCGGATCGGAGACTAATTCACAAGAATCATCTCAGAGCGAAGGCGTGCCTGGTTTGGAGACCGTCCAGGAGCAATCAACGGCGAGCGCCACTGGATTGGTCCTCGACAGGAACGGCGCCGTCCTTGCGGGTGTTCGTGTGCAGTTTATCGCCCCGGGAGATACGCTGCCCCGGGTCGCTATCAGTGATAGCAAAGGATTTTTCGCGATCGTTGGATTGCCATCCGGCGCTTACCAGGTAGTCATTCATGCCGAGGGCGTTGCACCCTTCGTCTCTTCGACATTGACAATCAGTAAGGGGGAGCAGCGCGAGTTGCCGATCGTTGTGTCGCAATTACCAACTCAAAAAACAACCGTTGATGTGAACGCGACGCTGGATGAGATTGCCCAGGAGCAGGTCCATGAAGAGGAGCAGCAGCGTATCCTGGGCCTTCTGCCGAACTTCTATACCAGCTACATCTGGAAGGCGGCTCCTTTATCGGCCAAGCTGAAGTTTAAACTAGCCTTCCGAACGGTGACGGACCCTTTCGCGTTTGTAGTCGTGGCCGGAGTGGCGGGAGTCGAGCAGGAGCATAAAACTTTCCCGGGTTACGGAGAGGGCTTCGAGGGCTATGCCAAACGATACGGCGGCGCTTACGCTGACACTGTATCGGGCAGAATGTTGGGGAGCGCGATCTTTCCTTCGCTTCTGCATCAGGACCCGCGATACTTTTATAAGGGCTCTGGCACTACTCGCTCCCGGTTGCTATATGCATTGGTGTCAACCGTGATTTGCCGTGGAGATGATGGGCAGCTTGAACCGAACTACTCTCATGTGCTCGGCAGTTTCACCGCGGCAGGGTTGTCGAACGTGTATCGATCTCCCCGGGATCGGCGGGCGAGCCTCACCATACGGAATGGATTCATTATCACGGGAGGTCTGGCTGCGTCCAATGTGCTTCGAGAGTTCTTTTCCCGAAAACTAACCCCGGACGTGCCTGCCTTCGCCAGCGGCAAACCTTAGTTCCAAAAGCGAAGCCGCGGATCATTCCGAGGCTAGGCTATCCGAATGACCAGCTTCAGTAACGGCGTTCGCGGGCGCCGCGAAGATCCTGCACATCCCGTAACAGGGCATCACGGTTGCTGGCCTGCAATACGTTGTGGTCCAAGACACTTTGAATCTGGCGAATCGCCTGGTCCAACTGGCCCTTATCGAAGTGCCCTTTGATCAAGTGACGATCAAAAGTGGAGAGATGTCCTTGCGCTTTTTGAATGCGTTCACGCTGCTCGTGTTTCCCTTGGGCCAGGTCGGCTGCCGCGCGCAGATCTCCCTGCGATTGATCGACCAGCCCTCGCAAACCAGTGTATGGCGCCGGGTAAGCTCCTGACGGGGGATAGACTTGCGCTGCCGCCGCGTACTCTGACATCCCGCCACCGGTTAACAGTCCAAATGAAAGTAAAGTGAGGAAGAACGATCGGTAGAGTAATTTCATAAAAAACCTCTTTCTTAACTCCTGGCAGTAAGACGTAACGAGGTAAGAGAGGATTTTAGAAAACTTCACTTTCGTCATATTAAAGTTGATTTCTGTTTCGTCCCCAAAGGACACTACTCCGTCGCAAGGCGAGTGGGCGGCATTACCGAGATTGCGAACGCGCCAAGGATTGACATTGCAAAGACCACCGCCAGCGGCGCAAGATAATTTCCATAATGTTCACGCAGCGCTGACACCAGGTATGGGCCCCATGTCTGGCCTATGGTGTTCATCGGGAGAATAAACGCCATGGCGCGGGAAAGTGTATTGACGCCGAACTGCTCGGCGGCCATCAACGGGATCAGCATGTAATCAGCGCCCATCGCAAAGCCGAACACGATGGCAAAAACAGGGAGCGAGGCTGGATGGCCGGGTGACACCCGCAGCAGAAGAAGGATGGTAAAAGCGACGATGAAGTAGGTCACAGCCATCACTCGTTTCTTCGAAAAGAGATCTGCCAGGTACCCGATGCTCACACGACCGGCGATGCTGGACCAAAGCACCAGT
>CBAAAA010000547.1:0-3294 GCA_964658695.1 uncultured Solirubrobacteraceae bacterium
GGCGACGTTGGCTTGGACACCTGGGCCAGTTTGGACGCCGCCCGGCATGGAGGGGCACAGACCTGGACACCAGGCGCTTATGACCCCGAGACTCACCTCTATCTTTTTGGGACCGGCAATCCGACGCCGGCGTTCACGACTGGCACACGGGGTGAGGGTGACAACCTTTTCACCTGTACACTTATCGCCCTGAACGTTGATACCGGAAAGATGGCCTGGTATTTTCAGAGTTCGCCGCATGACATGCATGATTATGATTCAGCACAGACCCCGGTGCTGGTCGACGCGATGTTCAACGGGAAGATGCGCAAGTTAGCCTTGACAGCGACGCGCAACGGTTATTATTTCACGTTGGACCGAGTTACTGGCGAGCACTTAGTGACCAGTAAGTGGGGCGCCCAGACGAATTGGGCAAACGGGTTAAATCAATTCGGCGGGCCAAAGCGTGATCCTGGCAAGGACGCCACAGTCGGCGGCTCGCTGGTGTCACCAACGTCAGACGGCACTATCAACTGGGAACCACCTGCATTTTCTCCACAGACAGGGTTGCTGTACGTTGCAGAGCACAACAACTTCTCAATTTTCTATCTCACAGACATTGATCCGCGAGGCTCGATGGGACTGGGCGGTAAAGAGGAAGACGAAGTAGGCTCGGGAGGAACTTACCTGACAGCCATCGATTATAAAACCGGCAAGATTGCGTGGCGGCATACTTACTACAGCGGAGGAGGCGGTGGTGGCGGAATTCTCGCAACGGCTGGCGGGCTGGTATTTGCGGGAGACGGAGCTGGGAGCCTGGTCGCCCATGATGCAGCCAGCGGAAACCCGCTCTGGCACACCCGCATTGGGAATGTAAGCAATGCGCCCCAGACGTACATGCTCGACGGGCATCAGTACGTGATTGCGGCTACTGGGGATACGCTTTGGTCGTTTGTTCTTTACTAGAGCCGGCTTTTTCCGAAGGGTCAGAGCCGCCGGTTGCGCTCTGAGTCTTGAGTTTTCGGAAATCGTAAAACTGCAGTCTACAGGGGCTGCAGTGATAAAGCGGCGCCCGGAAGGTCGAGAGCACCAGGCGGAACGGGTTGCGATTGAAGCGGTCGATGTAGTCGCGCCGCTTCAGTATTCGGAGCCGGTGGTTGTGGCATTCAGGACAGCGGGCGAAGCGCGATACCGTCCATCCCGCCAAACGGGAGACGAGCTCGCGCCGTCCGCAGGATCGACACACGTACGCGCCGCTGAATCCCAACCGCTCCAGCAGTGAGCGTTTCGCCCTTCTCAATTCATCGCCGCACGCTGGACAGCAGAGTCTGAAAATCATCACTCCTGTTCGGGCACTGCAAAGGCCGCTGTGTAGATTGTTTCACATTGATGAATCGCCCCGAGTGATGGCCGCAGCGGGCCGAAGCGGACGTTTCCAGACGGCGTCATGTTATTTTGAGAGCTAGCCTCCTCCGGGCCCTTAGCTCAGTTGGTTAGAGCGCTACCTTGACACGGTAGAGGTCACAGATTCGAGTTCTGTAGGGCCCACCATTTTCTCTGCCATCAGTTCTCTCTGGCGTATGGCTCACAACAACAGCCAGGCCTATGCGACAAGCGAATGGCGGGGTCGGATGACTAGCCGTGAGCCGCGAGCGCGTCCTGGTGAAGCGCCAGGTATCGGTGGACGTCTGAGATGACGACGGAGCCTTCGCCTACCGCCGAGGCGACGCGTTTCACGGAGGCGTTTCGCACATCGCCGACGGCGTAAATCCCGGCAAAATTGGTCGCATAGGGAGTGCTCTCGAATGCTTGCGGGCCGCCCGTGATGACGAAGCCCTTCTGATCAAGCGTAACGACGCCTTTCAGCCATGAGGTGTTCGGCTGAGCGCCGATCATGACAAACAGGTCTTCGATGGGCTTGCTGGTCGTTGTTCCGTCGGTGCGATTTACCCAAGTCACTTGCTCGAGATGCGATTCGCCTTCGAGGGAAACGATTTCAGTCTCGGTCAGGACTGTAATGTGCCGTGATTGTTCGATGCGTGAAAGCAGATATTGCGACATAGTGGCCGCCAGCGATTTAGCACGGATCATGAGGTAGACGTGCGCCGCGGTCTGCGAAAGATACAAAGCCGCTTGTCCGGCGGAGTTGCCACCGCCTACAACGACGACCTCCTTGTCCCGGCAGTAGGCTGTCTCCATGCCGGTCGCCGCATAGTAGATGCCTTGATTCTCAAATCTCTCGAAGTTCTCGAGTGGCAGCTTGCGGTATTGAGCGCCGGTTGCGATGACGACTGCTCTCGAGCAAAAGGAAATGCCGCCTTCGAGAGTGATCTTGTGCGCATCGGAATAGCGTTCCAGGGTAACGGCCTCGCGGGAGACGGCGAAGCGTACGCCGAACTTCAGGGATTGCACAAAGGCGCGGTTCGCCAGTCTTTGGCCGGAAATGCCAGTAGGAAAGCCGAGATAATTTTCGATTTTGGAACTCGTGCCCGCCTGTCCTCCCGGGGCGATGCCTTCGATGACCACTGTCGAGAGCCCTTCCGAGGCGGCGTAGACGGCCGCGGCGAGACCCGCGGGTCCAGCCCCCACCACCGCGACATCATAGATGGTGCTTTTGTCCGGCGACTCCGAGATGCCAAGTTCGTCGGCGAGCGCAGGGACCATGGGCCGATGCAATACGCGGCCATCACTGAAGGCCACGGCGGGCCAGGAGTCCTGATCCAGCGATGTTGTCGGAGAGGCACTCTTGTACGCTTCCACGGAAGTCACATGATGGGGATAGCCATTGCGCCGGAGGAACCGTTGCAGTTTGAGGGTTTCGGCTTCGCCGTCATGGCCGATCAGCGTCACTCCCACTTTGGCTTGGGACGCAAGGCCGATGCGGCGCCAGATGAAGGCCTGCAGAATCAGGTTTGCGATTTCGCCCTCCGACCGCATCAGGCGTCGAAGATTTGCGCGTTTGACGCATAACAGCGTACTCGGAACGGTGGCCCGTGCCCCGACCAGCGTTGGTTGATCGTTCAGCATGTTGAGTTCGCCGGTGAACTGATGGGGACCAACATCGGTCACGGTTTCACTGGTGTTCTCTTCGTCGCCGGTGTAGATGTTGATGTTTCCTTCGAGGACCACGAACATATCGGCCCCGCGCTGGCCGCGGGAAAAGACGGTCGAGCCGGCGGTTTGAGTGACCTCGGACCCATATGCGCGGATGGTTTCGATCATCGCATCGGTGAGGAGTGGGAAGGCCATTTCCGGACGGAAGGCCGGGAAGTCGAGCAGAGCCGAGGGGTCGGTGAATGCGGTCGCCATGTTTCT
>CBAAAA010000548.1:0-3294 GCA_964658695.1 uncultured Solirubrobacteraceae bacterium
GAACTACGCGAAATTGTATTTTGCGCTCAAGGGTGCTAGCATCTGACAAATCTCTTCCTGCAAAGTGCATCTGGTGGACGCGCCGAGAACTGCACGTGTTACATCTGACTAATTGAGAAGGCCCAGTCGTCTGACAGACGATGTTGTCACAGGATAGCAAGGTAACGAAGCAGCTGCTGGTGTCTACCTACACGCGGTGGAGCCGTCTGAATGCTCCCCGGCTAGGCGCTTCACTCGCCTATTATGCACTGCTTTCGATGGCGCCGCTCAGCATTCTGATCGTTGCGATCTGCGGTCTCGCCTTTGGCAAAGCTGAATCCGAGCAGTACGTTGTGGATCAAGCCAGCAACCTGAGCGGTGCGAGCGGTGCAGCGGCGGTCAAGACGCTAATCGAGAATGCCCGGCAGTCAGGGACCGGTATATTTGCTACGACGATCGCGCTGATCACGCTCTTCTTTGGGGCGTCTGGGGTATTCGTCGAACTCCGAAACATGCTGAGTACGGCCTGGGACGTTCCTGAAGAGAACAACGCAGGTATCCGGGAGCTGATCTGGCAGCGGGTGATCGCGTTTGGGATGATTCTGGGCCTGGGCTTCCTGCTGCTGGCCTCTCTGGCCTTTAGCGCCGTTTTCGCTTTTCTCGAGAAGTTCGCCAAAGACCTGATTCCCCTCCCGGCAGCGGTGACCGGAGAGATTGTAAACGTGGTGGTGTCGCTGGTTGGGATGTCGGCCTTATTCGCCCTTATTTTCAAATTCGTGCCGGGTGTGCCGATAGCCTGGCGCGATGTTGGAATCGGTGGAATCGTGACGGCAGTCTTGTTCGTGGCCGGACGATTTCTGCTGGAGCTTTATCTGAGCACTTCCGCCGTCGCCTCAGCGTACGGGGCAGCCGGCTCCCTGGTAGCGCTCGTCGTCTGGGTTTACTATTCTGCGCAAATTTTCTTTTTCGGAGCTGTGTTTACAAGAGTTTATGCGGAACTGCTGGGGTCAAAGAGAGCCACTAACCCGGAAATAAGCCCAAGTAAGTTAAACTGAAGATTCCCTTCCTTTTTTCCATGATTTCAGCCAGTAATGTCAGTATGCGGTATGGCGGCAAGGTTCTCTTTGAAGAGGTAACGACTACCTTTCTTCCTGAACGCCGCTACGGTTTGACGGGTCCGAACGGGGCCGGTAAGTCAACCTTTATGAAGCTTCTCTCAGGCGAACTCGAGCCACAGAAGGGGAACATCGTTCGCCCTAAGAAGCTCGGGATCTTACGGCAGGACCAGTCCACATTCGACCAGTACCGTGTGGTCGACACGGTGATCATGGGCAACCTTCCACTGTGGAGAGCGCTGGAAGAACGTGAAGTGTTGTATGCAAAAGCCGATTTGACGGACGACGACGGCATGCGTCTGGGAGAACTCGAAGGTGTAGTGTCCGAGGAAGACGGGTACACGGCCGAGAGCGACGCGGCTGTGCTGCTGGATGGTCTCGATATCCCCGAACCGCTGCATGAGCGCCGGATGGGAGAACTGCAGGGCGGCCAGAAGGTTCGCGTGTTGCTGGCTCAGGCATTGTTCGGGCGGCCACAGGCATTGTTGCTGGATGAGCCGACGAACTACCTCGATTTAGAGTCGATTCACTGGCTGCAGAACTTTCTGACTCATTACGCGGGTACGGTGGTGGTAATTTCGCACGACCGGCATTTCCTGAATGGTGTGTGTACGCACATTGCGGACATCGACTATCAAACGATTATTACCTATCCGGGCGGATACGATGACATGGTTCTGCAAAAGACGCAGATCCGCTCGCGCATCGAATCGGAGAACGCGCAGCGGGAGAAGAAGATCTCTCAGCTGAATGACTTCATTGCGCGGTTTGCGGCCGGAACGCGAGCGAGTCAGGTCACTTCACGAAGGAAAGAAGTGGAGCGCCTGCAGACAACGGAACTGGCTCGTTCAAATATTCAACGCCCCTTTATCAAGTTCGAGATGAAGCGCCCGTCAGGCCGCCATTTGCTGGAAGCGAAGGGTGTGAACAAGGGTTACGCCGGGATGGAGGTCATCAGGAACTTCAACGCCGGAATTCAGCGTGGGGAGAAGATTGCGCTGATGGGGCGCAACGGCGCCGGAAAGACCACGCTGTTGAAGGCGCTGCTGGCAAACGGTCCGGCGGTGGACGATCCCGATGTCGGGCTCGATTCGGGGATTGTCACGTGGGGGCACGAGGCGCAGATCGGGTATTTCGCTCAGGACCATCGCGGCAGTATCCGCAACGGAACAACAGTTTCCGACTGGCTGCATGACTGGGATCCGCAGGCCTCGAAGGAAGAGATCCGGGGACTCCTGGGACAGATGTTGTTCAGCGGGGAAGAGGGTTTAAAACGGACCGACGCCCTTTCCGGAGGCGAGGCGGCGCGGCTCACGTTCTGTAAGCTGATGTTGCAGAAACCGAACGTGCTGGTCTTCGATGAGCCGACGAACCACTTGGACCTGGAAGCGATCAACGCTCTGAACATTGCTTTGCAGAAGTTCGAGGGCACTGTTCTGCTGGTGACGCACGACGAAGATCTGGTGGACGAAGTGGCGACGCGGATCTGGTATTTCCATGACGACACAATCGAAGACTTCGCGGGTACTTACGAAGAGTATTCGGCGGCTGTTGCGAAATGACAGCGGTTATTCAGGCTGACGGCTACTCTCAAGCTGAATAGATACATTCTTCAAGCGCAAAGTGCCTTGCGCTTTTGTGTAGCCTTGTGGCCTTCGAAAGTCCAGCGTCAGGAATGCCAGAGAGGCGTCGGCGGGCGTCTCAAAATTCCAGTCCGAGGGATGATCCGCGAGCAGATCTGGCGACTGCAAGTCGGATTTTGAAACGCGCAATGTCCAGGTGAGACCAGAAGGATTGGTAAGACCCTCGGTATCCGCTTTCCATTGCAAACGGTAACGACGCGACGGCCCGAGCGGAAGCCACTGGAGCAAGACGGCGTAGTTTTCGGGCTGGTCGCCAGACAGACCAATTTCAATTTCCCCATCCTGGTGGTTCAGTGTCGTACCTGGGTTGCCTGGCAAGAACCAGTCGTAGCCGTGACCATACAGGGGTCCAAAGTTTCCGTTGGTGAGTGGCCGGTCAGGGCCGGGAGTGGGGAAGGAGATCCAGTGCGCGGCCGACAGATCACTCCAGATGAGAATGGCTTCGCGAAGATAGCCGGCGCCCAGGAGCGTATCAAGGGACGGTCCGATTGCGCTGTTGAGTCCGTATAGAGCGGCTTCGCCTGGAGACGCGACCTTGACGAGACGCTTCACGATGA
>CBAAAA010000549.1:0-3294 GCA_964658695.1 uncultured Solirubrobacteraceae bacterium
CACATTTTTATTAATAACTCGGTTCTGGGCCTGTTCCCGAATTATCGGTCAACCAGGGAGGCATGGGAGCGGCGCGGATTCGGAAAGAGCACTGTTGGACGTTTCATCGCGGTGATGGCGGGCATGCTCCGCGTATTTTGGCGTTTGCCTCACATGAATGTCGAAATTGAAACTGAAGACGGGGTGCGCAAGCTACGCACGCCATTTATCCTGATCGGCAACAATGAGCATCGAATGCAGGGCTTCGCTTTAGGTCAACGGACCAGCCTCTCCGACGGTTCGCTGTGGGTCTACGCAATGCGCCCCTGCACCCGCTGGGGACTAATGAGAATGCTGACCGGATTGGTCCTGGGCCATGTGCCGCGCAGCTCGGTGTTTGAGGTCTTCCGTACTTCCCGGCTTCGCATCGACTCGAAGCCCCGCAGAATCGGAGTGGGCGTGGACGGAGAGATGGTGCGCATGACCTCGCCACTCGAATACAAATGCTTGCCCGGTGCGCTCCGCGTCATCACGCCGCTCGCCGATTCGCCCGGTCATCCCGTCGCCGCTCTCCCTGATGCTGTCCAGGCGTAACCTCCATGACCTGCATCGCTCACATCTCCGACCTGCATTTCGGCTACAACGATCCGCTGCTGGTAAATGCGCTTCGGGAAGTCTTATGGAAGATCAGGCCAACCGTTCTCGCAGTCTCCGGTGACTTGGTCGAACATGCTACCAGCGACGAATTCGAGGCCGCCAGAGACTTCCTCGCATCACTGCCAAGGCCTCAGATCGCCGTCCCTGGAAATCACGACCTGCCGTTCTACAATCTTTGGCTGCGCGCCATCGACGGCCTTCGAAATTTTCGCCGATACATTACCGACGACCCCACGCCGGCCTATGTCGATGACCACATCGCGGTAATCGGGTTCGAAAGCGCTCATCACTTCCCTGTTAAAGGCGGGAAAATCACCGAACAGCAACTCGAAAGCATCGTGGATCGCTTCTCCGCTTTACCGGAATGCCTGGTACGGGTTCTGGTGACTCATCATCCCTTCGATCTGCCGCTTCCCGCTAAGGCAAGTTCCCTGATCGGGCACTCGCGCCATGCCATTACCCGTTTGGCGCCGGTAGTGGACGTCCTGCTTGCCGGTCACATCCACGTCAGCTCCTCTGGTAGCACCAGTTCCCGCTATAAAACTGGAGAGCACGCCATGGTCTTCGTGCAGGCCGGCACAGCGGTGTCCAATCGTCATAAAGGCGAGGTAAATTCATTCAACGTCCTGAAAACAGGACGATCGGCGGACGGGGCGAAGCAGGTGCAAATCGAACGCTACGCCTGGAGCCAGGAGAGATCGGAATTTGTCTGCCATGAAGCGGATGAATATCGGCTCGGGAAAGAAGGCTGGGCTCAGGTAGAGCACCTCTCAGCTGGCTATCTATGATGAATTTCTTCAATAAGGAATAACTTACCGGGTAATCTATCCATGCGACATTTTCCTCTTTTCAGGCACAAATAGAGCATGGAATTACAAAAATTAGCCATGCTGATTGCTGAGGAATTCGTTGCGGTCCTGGAAGAGACACTCGATCGAATCTGCGGGCCGGACGACGAAGTGAAGCCGAAGGTGATGACTGCCGGAAGCTGCTGAGCCGAATTCTAAGCTGTTCTGACCGATTTAACCGCTTGAGAATATTTGGCGAGAAGCGCGTCCTCGAAGCTGTAGTCCGGCAAGGGGAAATTGCGCTCCTTCAGGTAAGCGCGGAACGCCTCCCGTAAGCCGGTCAAAAAGTCAGTCGGTTTAAACGCAAGCATCCGTTGTGCTTTCGTGATGATCTCGGTAATAGCGGGCAGGTCGTAGTACTGGCCGAAGTACAGCTTGCTGGCCCCCATAACTTGTCCGCCCGCGCGATGGATTAACTCTCGAGAGATCACTGCCAGTTGCGGTTCTTTAGCCCCTGCAACCCGTGACAACTCCAGCAATAACTCGTGCTGAGTCACGGCCCGGGCATTCGCAACGTTGAACGCGTGTCCTATCGTGTTTCGCTGTTCGATCACTTTCAACGCGACATCCAGCAGATCCTTTACGTAAACAAACTGCATTAGCCTGTGACCCTCACTAGGAAGAATCACGGGACGATTTGCCCGAAAGCGATCCCAGAAGAATGCCTCGCGGTAGAACGGGTTTCCCGGACCGTAAACGAATGGCGGCCGGAGTGTCACCACTGGAAAGCCTGAGCGCTGGTGCATCCGAAAGAGCGCCCGCTCACTCATCGCCTTATTCCGGGTGTACGGATTTGGATGATCATCTGGAGCCAGAGCATCGCCTTCGTGGTGGTTCAATCCGTCTCCATATGACGAGACGCTGGACATAAAGACATAACGTCCAATTCGTCCCTCGAAGATCTGTGCCGTCGCTTCGACCTGGGCTGCGTTGGTTCCGCGCTCCCAGTCGTAGGCGAAGTCATAGACCGCGTCGATGCGGGTGTTTCCTACCGCTTGGCGGACACTCGCCGCGTCATTTCGGTCCGCTACGAGATTGTGAACACGTTTTCCGAAGGGCTGCTCCGTTTTTCGATGAAGAAGATAGATCTCATGTCCGGCCTTTAACAGCTCCGCTATCAGCAGCTTGCCGATAAAAGCCGTACCGCCTATTACAAGGACCCGTTTCGATTCGGGCGGCGCCGAGCCGTTGAGTGGAGTTGGCTTTGTCTTTGAGCGAGGGGCTGGGGCGGCCGGGAGCATCGTGTCCTTACTCATTGGACGCCGCAGCCCTACAGTTGGTGTTTAATCGTAGTACTCGAGGCCAAGATGCGTGATGAGATCTTCTCCTCGCATCCAGCGCAGAGTGTTCTTCAGCTTCATCAGCTGGATGAAAATATCGTGCTCGGGATATAAACCAGGCGCAGTCATGGGGCCTTTGAAGTAGAACGACAACCATTCCTGAATCCCCTTCATTCCGGCCCGCTGCGCTAGATCCATGAAAAGCACTAGATCTAAAACCAGCGGAGCTGCCAAAATCGAGTCTCTACATAGAAAGTCGATTTTGATTTGCATAGGGTAACCCAGCCATCCAAAAATGTCGATGTTGTCCCATCCTTCTTTTGAATCCCCACGTGGAGGATAGTAGTTGATGCGAACAGCATGATACAGATCTTTGTACAACTCAGGATAAAGATCGGGTTGGAGGATCTGTTCAAGTACCGATAATTTCGTTTCTTCTTTAGTCTTGAAGGAACCAGGGTCCTCTAACACCTCGCCATCGCGATTACCCAGAATATTGGTGGAAAACCACCCGCTAACGCCAAGCATCC
>CBAAAA010000550.1:0-3285 GCA_964658695.1 uncultured Solirubrobacteraceae bacterium
GACGCCGAAGACTCATCTCCACTTCCTGGATCAGATACTCCGGACGCCCCACGATCGCCCACTTGTTGGGGCCTTGCCGTGTGAACCCGCCCTTGGTGGCGATGATGACTCCTTCTTTGTAGGGCGCGAGCGTCTCCCCGATGAGCCTTTCACTGACCTCCGGACCATAACTGTCCGCGGTGTCGATGAAGTTGACTCCAAGTTCGACGGCGCGGCTTAGAACGCGGCGAGCTTCTTCCGGGTCCTTTGGTTCACCCCAGATGCCATCCCCGGTGATCCGCATGGCTCCGAAACCAAGCCGGTTCACTGGGACATTCCCACCTAAGGCAAAACTGCTGCTTGAACTAGCGGATAACGTTGTGCTCATAGACAGGTGATTCCAGCGCTCGGAGATTGTTTCGCCGCGTTTGATGACTCAAAGGGCTGGCGTTACACGTCTAGCTTGCCGCGGAGCGCTCGGCGCTGGCCTCATCCAATTTCTTGATGGTGGCCACATCCAGTTGTAACTCAGTCGCCTTGAACAGGTGAGCCAGTTGCCCGGTGCTGGTTGCGCTGGCAATGGGTGCTGTCACGGATGGTCGCGCAATCAGCCAGGCCAAAGCGATTTCGGCTGGTGTGGCGTTCCACTGTTTCGCAGCCTCGTCGAGCGCCCGGAGAATGCGGAACCCTCTCTCGTTCAGGTACTTCTTGACCATTCCGGCGCGGGCTCTGTCTTTGATATCGGCTTCAGACCGGTATTTCCCCGAAAGAAACCCGCTCGCCAGCGAGAAGTACGTGATGCACCCAAGGTGTTCTTTGACAACGACGGGTTCAATGTCAGATTCGTATGGAACACGGTCGTACAGGTTGTATTCAGGTTGAATGCACTGGTAGCGAGGCAGCCCGTTTTCCCTGCTGGCCTTCAATGCCTCAGCCAGACGGTCGCCCTCGTAGTTTGAAGCGCCAATGGCGCGCACTTTGCCGGACTTGATCAGCTCGCCATAAGCCGAAAGCGTCTCCTCCAAAGGCGTACCCGGATCGTCAGTATGCGATTGATACAGATCGATGTAATCCGTCTGTAACCTGGCGAGAGAGTCCTCAACAGCTTGCTTGATGTATGAAGCGGAGAGACCTTTTTTTCCAGGCCCCATTTCCATTCCCACTTTCGTGGCGATGACGACGGACTGGCGTTTCCCGGACCGCTTCAACCAGTTGCCGATGAGCGTTTCGGACTGGCCGCCAACTCCGCCGTGCGCCCAGGTGGAGTACATATCCGCAGTGTCGATGAAACTGAAGCCGTGATCGACAAAGCTATCGAGCAGCTTGAAGGAAGTAGCCTCATCCGCGGTCCAGCCGAGCACGTTCGTGCCCAGGGCAAGTGGCTTAAATTCGATCTGCGAGTTCCCCAGCCTGCGTTTGTTTGTGGTTCCCATGCTCGTAGGATACTCTCGACACCTAAGAAGCCTCGGGAGATCGTCAGTCGCGAAACAGGCTCTCCACAAAGAAGCGCACACTCCGGGTCAACATCCCGTGCGGAACTGACTTCGGGTCTGCGGCCCGCTGCAGGGCAAGACCACCTACTAACGAATAAAGGAACATTGCGAGAACTTGCGGCTCTTCGCTCAGTTTTCGACCCTCTTTGAGGGCGGCCAGCGAGAAGAGTTTCGCCAGTTCGCGACGATGGGCCCGGAACAGTAGGGCAAACGGTTTCGCTACGCCCTCCCGGCGTCCCGCTTCCATTTGGAATTCGGTGACGAGCAGGCAACGATCCAGTTTGTCTTCGAACAGAGCCAATTGGCGCACCAGGCTTTCCAGGATCTCTTTTGCGGAGGTACTGACTCCCGCGATCTTGCGCATGGCCTGCTTCTCACGATCCATGTTCCGCGACAGAAGCTCGAGAAAAAGATCTTCTTTGCCGGAAAAATTCGAATAGATGGCGCCCTTTGAAAACTCCGCGTGCTCTGCAATCTGTTCACAGGAGGCTGCTGTATAGCCTTCGCGCGCGAAGACCTCCTGCGCGGCATCCAGAAGACGTTCTTTGGTTCTTAGCCGACTTTGTTCGCGAGTGAGTCGCGCCATACTTGCTCTTCGTTGAATCGTCATCGTACCATGTAGCATCCTGATACCAACGGGAATCTGGAAACTCTTTCGGGTAATGGTCCGCGGGCCGCCAACCCGCCTGGGTTTCAAAACGCTAACTTGAAGAAGAATAGAATTTACATTGCTCCTAGTGCGGCGCCAGGCAATACCGGAGATTGCAAATGAATAAGTCAAGGAACTATGTGCTGGCGCTTACGCCGGCGTTGTTCTTAGTTACAAACGCATGTACGCAGCAGAAAGCTGCTATACCAACTCCTCCGCCAACGGAAGTGGGCGTTACAAAAGTGATTGCGAAGGATGTGCCTGTGTTCGGCGACTGGGTAGCCACACTGGATGGATTTGCGAACGCACAGATCCAACCCCAAGTCTCCGGCTACTTGATTAAGCAGGACTACAAAGAGGGTTCACTGGTGCACAAAGGGGATATCCTCTTTGAAATTGACCCGCGGCCTTTTCAAGCGATCGTAGACCAGGCGAAAGGTCAGGTCGCGCAGGCTCAAGGCCAGTTGGCACAAGCCGAAGCGCAACTGGCACTTACCGAAATCAACGTAAAGCGGGACACACCACTCGCAACTGCCCATGCCATTGCCCAAAGCCAGCTCGACAATGACACGCAAGGGAGAGCGCAGTCAAAAGCAGCGGTTGCCACCAGCCAAGCCTCCATTCAAGCGGCACAGGCCTCCGTTGAACAGGCAGAGTTGAATCTGGGCTTCACCAAGGTACGCTCCCTGCTGGACGGCATCGCCGGACTGGCGACTACACAGATCGGAAACCTGGTAAGTCAAACCACGGTTCTCACCAGCGTTTCCCAGGTGAATCCAATTAAAGCTTACTTTCCGATAAGTGAGAGTGAGTATCTGCTGGTCTCTGAGCGGGTAAAGCCTGGCGCGAGTGGGGACTGGCTTCGTAATGCGAACGCTGTTCCTCTGCAACTTACCTTGACCAACGGGAACATCTACAAACAGCCCGGACACATCATCTTCGCAGACCGCCAGGTGAATCCTCAAACGGGCACCATCCAGATTGCGGGAGCGTTTGCAAATCCCGGCAACATCCTGCGTCCCGGCCAGTTCGGCCGCATTCGGGCGGAGACCGGGTTTGAAAAGGGCGCACTGCTGATTCCGCAAAAGGCAGTCTCGGAATTACAAGGCAAGTATCAGGCGTCTGTGGTGATGCCGGATAACAAAGTGGACGTGCGCGATATCA
>CBAAAA010000551.1:0-3285 GCA_964658695.1 uncultured Solirubrobacteraceae bacterium
CGGACCTTGCGGATACCTAGCGGCACGGCTACTTGCACCAGGCGTTCGATCTGCGCAAAGCTCAGAAGCGAAGAGATCGGCGCAAATTCCGCACCGGCTTCCGGCATGCAATAAAAGCAGCGAATATTACATCGATCGGTGACGCTGATACGAAGATCGGAGTGGAGCCGTCCGAAGCGGTCGACCAGTTGGCCGGTCTGCAGAGGGGGTTCGGGAACACTCACGGTGCCGAGTTGGACAAGGGCGCTCAAAGGTTAAAAGACCTAGCGGAGTGCGAGCATGCGCTCAATCGGGAGACTCGCTTTTTGGATGACGTCCGGCGAAAGTTCGATTCGAGGCTGCAGATCCTCCAGGCAAGCCAGCAGCTTTTCCGGAGTATTCATTCGCATATAGGGGCATTCGCTGCAATTACAATTTTCGTTAGCGACGAAATAGAACTTCTTGCCTGGCGATTGCTTCTCGAGGGAGTAGCGGACCCCGCTCTCGGTCATGACAATAAACTCATCCGCGCTTTGTTGCCGGCACCAATCAATGATTGCTGAGGTCGAGCCGATAAAATCAGCCATGCTCAGGACATCGCTAGGGCATTCCGGGTGCGCTGCAACCAGCGCCGCAGGATGTTCTTTGCGGGCAACGACTAAGCGGCGTGCGGGAAACGTAGCGTGCACAATGCAGGCGCCCTGCCAGATCTGCATATTCGCACGGCCAGTCTGCTTCTTCACGTAATTTCCAAGGTTAATGTCGGGCAGGAACAGAATGGGCTTCTCGGCTGGGATCGAGTTGACGACGGCGACAGCGTTTCGGGAGGTACAGAGGATGTCGCTCTCGGCCTTCACTTCAACCGAGGTGTTGATGTAGCTAACGATCACATGGTCGGGATTGCGTCGCCGAAAGGCACGGACGCCCGAAGCTGGGCAGCTATCCACTAAACTGCAGCCAGCGTTCTGGTCCGGCAGCACCACGGTCCGCTGAGGATTGAGAACCTTTGCGGTTTCGGCCATGAACTTGACGCCACAGAACGCAATGACATCGCCCTCGAACTTCTGGGCAATGCGCGCCAGTTCCAGGCTATCTCCGACTGAATCCGCAACTTCCTGAATCTCGGCTTCCTGGTAGTGATGTGCCAGGATAATGGCTCTTCGCCGGGTCTTCAGCTCGAGGATTTCTTCAGCGATAGTGGGGGAAGCGATCATGGAAAAGGCCCGCTACCTTGATTGTAGCGGGCCTTTGAAGCGGCACCAGCTAACTAAAAGGTAAATTTCACCTGCGTCTGAATGACGCGACCGGAGACCGCTGAGCCCTGGAACGATCCGTAAGCGCTGGTTGGCGCCGACACGGTGTTCTGGATTTGGCCAAAAGTATCGATCGCCAGGTTATTAGGAGGAAGGTCAAAGTTCGGGTGATTGAAGATGTTGAAGAAATTCGCTCCGACGAGCAGTTTGTAGCGCTCCCGGACGGCAAAGGTCTTGTTTACGTTTAGATCGCTGTCCACATAGCCTGGACCTCGGAAGGAGTTGCGCGACAGATTCCCGAAGTCTCTTTGCAAACTGGCGGTCTGGAATGTCACATCGCCATAACAGGTGGCGCCGGGAGATGTGCAGCTGGCATTGGTAATGGGTGAAAGCACATCAGCAAGGAAGGGCTGGGTAGCGATACCCGAGGCGTTCTGAACCTGGGCGGCGCCGTTTATCTTGGTGCTCCGTACGCTGCTATCCACAACGCTGAACGGATAACCGGAGTGGTAATAGACGGTTCCGGCGGCGGTCCAGCCACCTAGCACGCCCTTCGCTAACCAGTTGTGGAAATGCGACGTCGGGAGAGTGTACACGTAGTTGGCGTTGATCGAGTGCCGGATGTCGTAATCGGAGTTCCCGTAGTTGCTGTAAGCCAGACCAAGGGGACTTACCTGGGATCTCAGACTCACATCAGTCAGTGCATTGAACGGCTCGAGGCAGGCGTTGGAACAGGTGTCAAGCGAATGGCTCCAAGTGTATGAAAACGTGCCAGTGAAGTTGGACGTGACTCTCCACTTCAATGAGCTGACAAAGCCGTTGTAATTGGAGTAGCCCTGATTGTTCAACTCGCGAACCTGGCCGAAGCGGGGATCCGGAGCAGTAGTCGGCAGCCCCGCAAATCCGTTGGGAGCATATGCATTGCCGAAGTAGGTCTGATTAATTTCCTGATAGCCATGATTCCCGACATAGTTCAACGAGAGCAGCAGGCTGTTAGTTAGAGTCTGCTGCATTTCGAAGTTCCATTCGTAGTATTTCGGGTTGTAGAGTTCGTTTGCCAGGGTGTTGTAATTCGGCTTTGAAAACGCGGGAACCGCCGCCGACAGTTGCGCTAGAGTGGCGCCACTGGCAAATCCACTCTGGAAGGCACGCGCCGAAGCGGCGGCAATGGCCGGCGCACTACCGGCGACCGAACTGGTTGTGACCGAACCCGACTGGACGGTGAACGCGGCGTAAGCCGGGGAGTTTGTAATGAGGCGATCAGCGATGAGGCCCTGGTAAAGATCGGAGAATATGCCGAAGCCGCCGCGGAATACGGTCTTGGGAGCGGCATTCCACGCAAACCCGAAGCGAGGAGCCGGAACAACCGGTTCGACACTCGGGAAAGCTTCCTTGATGCCGGTCACGATAGTCGCGTTGTAAGGCGTATCTGCACTGTGGGCCACCTGCGCGACTGGTTGGCCGCTGAGCTCGTTGAAGCAGCCCGATGAACACTGGATGTTGCTGTTTCGATCCATCCGGATTGCGAGAGTCAGGGTGAAGTTCGGTCGAACTCTCCAGACATCCTGGACGTAGAAACCCATACTGTACATCGACAGACTTTCAGCGCCGATGGTGGTGAAAGCCTGCGAGTAAGTGGAGCCGTTTGCGAGGGTGCCGTTCACGAAGTCTTTGGTGTCGCTAAAGGTAAACAGGCCGCTGGTGTTTGAACCGTAAGCGTAAGTGGAAATGAAATTACGCCGCACGTTACCGCCAAAGCCGATGGTGTGAGTTCCCTTGCTGATGGAATAATCATCGACAAGCTGCCATTGTCTGACTTTGCGACCCTCCGGGTAGTTGTTATCGGAGCCGCCTAAGTTGCTAAACGGAGCATCGGCAAAGCTAAGGGTGGTGGGGAATGTGCTGAGAGCAGCCGAAAGATCCGGGGGCCCAAAAGTGGCGGTGTAATAGCTCGCCGACAAGAGTAGCTGGTTCACCATGCTGGAACCAATCGTTTTTGTGTATCCAAACTGACCACCATAAGAAGGCTGCACACAGTTGGCGTTAAATGAAG
>CBAAAA010000552.1:0-3284 GCA_964658695.1 uncultured Solirubrobacteraceae bacterium
GCTTCATGAGAATCTTGAACGCGCACTTCTATTCCGACACCTGGCAACGCTCCGCGTCGATATACCACTCTTCGAGTCCGTCGAAGAGCTTAGATGGCTGGGCGCAACCGACGCTTTCCCGCCGCTCGCTGCACGACTCGACGCTTCTCTAAGCAGGAAGAAGCAGACGGCTCGGACTCTGGTAAGTAAGTCGGTTTGACCTGGAGTTAGAAGCTCTGCGAAACTCCGACCTATGACGTATAGCGGCAAACTGGAGTATGCAGAGCAGCGCAAGCTGCGCGAGCGGAATACAGATCTCTATCGTCTGGCTCACTGGCCCATCTGGATAGGGGTCTTCTTTCTGACACCGGGACCGCTGACCTTTTCGTTATTTGAGCGCGGCTTTCGGCGCGGTAACCTGCTCTGGCTTATCGCAGTGCTTGGCGGCACAGGGGCGGCCGGGTTGCGCGGGCAGTTGCCCGGAGCCGAGCCGCAGCCGTACATCCTGCGCTTTGATGAAGACAAGCCGAACCCGCTGTATCGGCGGGTTTGCTATACATTCGCGTGGAGCGCCGTGGTGTGCTTTGCTCTGCTGAATCTTATCGGGCTGATGATTGCTGCCGGGAACGGTAAGTGGTATCTGAAGCAGATCTACAGACTCGCCTATTTTCCGCTCTGCGGAACAGTCCTGTTGCTGGGTGCAGGCGGAAAGCTGCCGCGTGTCGGACCGTCAACGCGTGCGGAAGGCACAGAGCGCCGCTACTTCTATGGATCGGTGTGGGCGGTGACCGCCGCACAGGCAGCGCTGCTGGTGCTTTGGAAGACTTTGCCGCGGACCCGCACTGCCGACCGGTTAAAGCTGGGCGTGTTTGTCGGCGTGCTCGGAGCGATGGGTCTTGCAGCGCATCGTGGGAAGCTGCTGCGCACGCGGCCCATCGGCTGATCACAAATGCATTGCCGATTGGGCATGCTTGGAAATCTATAAGCGACAAATCAGCAACTCACGTTCGTAAATCATTTCTGCAGGAAGATGATCATGAAGTAAGAGGAAGAGTTCTTCGTGTCCGAGTATTTCCCGCTTCCAGGCCTCGCGATCCACCTTCTGCAGTTCCTGGAACCGATCAGGCGCGAAGTCGAGACTCTTCCAGTTCATCTCTTCAAATTTTGGCGTCCACCCGATTGGCGTCTCGACGCCGTGAGCCCGTCCGCGAACTCGATCAACGATCCACTTGAGCACCCGCATGTTCTCACGATATCCAGGCCAGAGAAATTTGCCGTCAGCTCCCCGTCGGAACCAATTGACATGGAAGATTCTCGGAGTTGATGTGAGCATGCGCTGCATGCGCAGCCAGTGCCGGAAATAGTCGCCCATATGGTAACCACAGAATGGAAGCATGGCCATTGGGTCGCGACGCACCTGGCCCACGACGCCGCCCGCAGCAGCGGTGGTCTCCGAGCCCATCGTTGCTCCAACGTAGACTCCAGAACTCCAATTGAATGCCTGGAAGACCAGGGGCACGGTCGTTTGGCGCCGTCCTCCAAAGATGATTGCTGAGATCGGAACTCCTTGTGGATCCTCCCAAGCTGAGTCCATCGTCGGACACTGAGAGGCAGGCGAGGTAAACCTCGCATTCGGGTGCGCGGCAGGCGTCGGAGACTCCGACGTCCAGGGCTGGCCTCGCCAATCCAGCGCTTCTCTCGGCGGAACCTCTGTCATTCCCTCCCACCATATATCGCCATTCGGAATACCATTCTCGGTGATAAGAGCGACATTGGTGAAAATCGTATTTGCCTTCAAGGTTGCCATTGCATTTGGATTGGTTTTCTCGCTTGTTCCAGGCGCAACCCCGAAGAAACCGGATTCCGGATTAATTGCCCTTAACTGCCCTGTAGAGTCTGGCTTGATCCAGGCAATATCGTCCCCGACCGTAGATACTTTCCATCCGTCGAAGCCGGCCGGCGGAATTAACATGGCTAGATTGGTCTTGCCGCAGGCACTGGGGAATGCAGCCGCAACGTAAGTCTTCTCGCCCAGGCCTTGCCGATCGGGCGGCGATTCTATGCCGACAATCAGCATGTGTTCAGCCATCCATCCTTCATCGCGCGCGATGTTCGAGGCGATGCGCAGGGCAAAGCACTTCTTACCGAGAAGCGCATTGCCGCCATAACCCGACCCAAAGGACCATATCTCCCGGGTTTCCGGAAAATGAACAATGTACTTACTATTATTTTGCGGCCAAGGCACGTCTTGCTGTCCCTCGGCAAGCGGGGCTCCGACGGAATGGATGCAGGGTACTACGCGCTTCTTCCCTGAATCGATCTCAGCGTATACGGGATCACCGATCCGGGCCATGATGCGCATGTTGACGACCGCGTAAGCGCTATCCGTGAGTTGGACTCCGATCTGTGACATGGGCGAACCGATCGGTCCCATGGAAAACGGAATGACATACATCGTGCGTCCGTGCATGCAGCCTTTGAAGATGGCCTTAAGCTTCTTGCGCATGATGAACGGATCTTCCCAGTTGTTCGTGGGACCGGCATTATCCTTCGAAAGAGAACAAATGAAAGTGCGATCCTCAACCCGAGCCACGTCGCTAGGAGAGGACCTCGCGTAGAAGCAGCCGGGCCACTTATCTTTCGAAAGGGCAATAAATGTTCCTGCTTCCACTAACTCGTCATACAAACGATCGCGCTCTTGAATGGACCCGTCAACCCAGTGGATATGCTCTGGCTGACAGAGCTCACTCATTTTTTCCACCCAGCGAAGCAAATGACGATTCGTCGTCTTCGAGGTAACCTCTTCTGCCATTTCTACAACCTCAGTCCCCATAGGTCTTCCTCTGAGCGGCTCGCCCCATTGCTTCGACCATTATCACCCTTGCGGGTCACACTTCTATACGGCGACCGATGGCGACAGAGCTCCTATCGTTCCTCTTTGCGCGGGATGGAGAAGGAGGAGATGGGCCAACTCGCAGTGCTTCTACAGCGCGCTGTACTAGGTCCAGCCCGGCAACTTAATTTAACTCCTGGCTTATTGACGCAGCTCCACAATCGTGGCGCCCTGGCCACCTTCGTACTGATCTGCTTCCGTCACCGTCGCTACGTGGGGGTGGTCGTTGAGCGCGGCTCGTAGGGTTCTACGTAGAACTCCCATGCCGGTGCCGTGGACGATTCGGACTCGCTGGAGTCCTGCCAGGAACGCCTGGTCGACGAACTTTTGGACTTCGTCGGCGGCCTGGTCGGCGGTTTGGCCGATGACGTTGATTTCGGAGCGCATGTTGGAGTCGGGCTCGGCTACCTGG
>CBAAAA010000553.1:0-3249 GCA_964658695.1 uncultured Solirubrobacteraceae bacterium
CGTCTTGCGCAAGAATGGGGAACGGCATCAGCGCTATAAAAAGCGCACCCGCACTCAACAGAGCGGGAATCGAGGAACCTGACTTCATAGCTTCACCTTGGGGCTGAGGAATTGTTTACTAAAGTTCAATCGTAAGCGAACTCAATGGACCCAACGATCGCGGTTGGAATCCTTCTTCCTGAGGTAAACCTGGAACTTCTTCTTCGCCCGGCGCAGCTTCCAGTCTTTGTAACCCAGAACGACTGGCTGCCGTATCTGCGACTGTAACCTTTTCCCCCGCAACAGCAGGTATCCAGCGGCCAACCCTCCCAGTGAAGAGATTACCGCCACACCTCCCTGTCCCCCGATTGTGGCCATATACGACTGCAAAAATAAAATTGCGCCGATGATCATGACGAAGTACTTCGATTTCATCGGAATCAGAAAACCAAACAACATCGTCTGATCCGGAAACATCAGTCCATACGCCATCAATATCCCGTAAACCGCGCCACTGGATCCGGTCGCCACTTCCCCTGTAGCATGGAACAGATAAGCGGCAATCACGAATGTGAGCCCGGCAAGCACGCCGCACAAGACGTAGAAGCGCACAAACCGCGCCGTCCCCCACAAGCGTTCCATTTCAGCCCCAAACATCCAGAGCGCCAGCATGTTCCAAAGGGTGTTCAGCATCCCTTCGTTGACGAACATGTAGGTGGCGATTTGCCAGATCTGGTACCCGCTCACAAGTTCATGAGGAACCAGTTTCAGCGGACGCAGAAACAACGGACCGCGCAGCAGGAAGTTGATCAGGAAGATCCCGATATTTGCTACCAGCAGCCACTTCAGACCAACGGGAAAGCGGTTTGAGGGGATATACCGATTCACGTAGGAACGCGAACTATAGGACATCGCTTGTCGGGTAATCCTTGTTCTGAGAATACCAGAGCTTCAAAGATCGGTAGCGCTCCGTGACACAATTCCGTGAATCAGGATTCTGCCCGCTACTCCTGTCGAGTTCGCCGCTTTAAAACGTCAGCAGCCACGTGCACAAGGACGGCGATGCCCAGCCACACCAGCCAGTTGGAAAGCGGCCCCTCGCTGTAGAGGAATGACCCTGTCCACCCCATATTCGCCGCCAGGCTCCACGCTGCTAACGAGTAAGCTAAAAAGATCGCCGGACCCATTAACGCCGATACTACGGACGCAAATCGCTGAGCAGTATCGACCGCCAGAAACCCGGCTTTGGATAACGCCCCGTTCGCCGTCTGCAAAACGGTATTGCTCCACGCCCGGACCGGTTCTACCCGGACCACCAAGGCTGTGTCTTGCGGTTCTACCATGCTTCAAAGTTCCTTATCGCGTTTTTTTGGATGCACGTGAAGTGCCGAAAGTTACCGGCTCGATCCTACCCCTATAGGGGTAGTCGCCTGCAGCGGGCTTTCCTTCAAAGCCGGCCTAAATAAGTGATTTCTGTTCCACTGCACCGAAGCGGTCTAGCAACCGGGCAAGGAGCAGAAGTACGCCAGCGGTACAGATCCAGACTTGCCAATGTGAGAAGAGTCCTCGCGAGACAAAAAAATCTCGCGTCCACCTGAGGTCGGAGGTGATGATCCACAGCCCCATGGTGAAGGCTACCAGCGCGGAGGGCGTTAGCAGCGCCGCCGCAATCAGGGCGATCGTTTCCAGCCTGATTTCTTTCACCGGTTTGAGTGGCCGGAGACGCGCTCCCGGACTGCTAAACTCGGCCGATCTGCTCCATCGAATGCGAACCAGCATCGCTAAGGTATTTCCATAGCCTAGCAGGAAATTTTCGAATCACTTTCCCAATTCGCCGCATGCTGTAGATTGGCTTGTGAGGAGAAGACGTGAAGAAAATTAAGACCGCGATTATCGGCACCGGCTTCATGGGAAAAGTACACGCGGAGCAGGTCAGGCGTCTCGGAAATGTGGAAATCGCCGCCGTGGTCGGCAGCCGCCCGGACCGCGCCAAAGCATTTGCCGAAGCCAATGGAATCTCGATCGCTACCGACAATCTGCAGCAGGTTCTCGATAACAAAGACATCGATGCTATCCACATCTGTACCCCGAATGTGGACCATTTCCCGCAATCCCTCGCCGCCATTAACGCTGGAAAGGCGGTGCTTTGTGAAAAGCCCATGACGACGACGGTGGACGAAGCACGTCAACTGGTCGCTGCTGCCAGGGCAAAAAACGCCGTCAATTGCGTGCAGCACAATCTTCGGTACTACCCGGTTCTCCAGCAGGCCCGCCAGATGATCGCGCATGGCGAACTCGGCGACATTCTTATCGTTCAGGGAACGTACTCCCAGGACTGGCTGTTGTATGAGACCGACTGGAATTGGCGCATCGATACCGCCGAGAATGGTCAGCTCCGTGTCATGGGTGACATCGGATCTCACTGGATGGATATGATCCAGCACTTGACCGCGCTCCCCATCACAGCGGTGTGCGCCGACCTTGCGACCTTTTACAAAACCCGCAAGCGTCCCAAGGGATCCGTCGAAACCTTCAGCGGCAAAAGGTCGTCCGCTCAGGATACCGAGGACTTTCCCGTCGATTCAGACGATTTCGGGTCGGTTCTTTTGCATTTAGGAGACCGGGCCCGCGGCGCCTACACCGTCAGCCAGATGTCGGCTGGTCGCAAAAACCGCTTCTTTATCGAGATCTTTGGAACAAAAGCCGGTCTGGCATGGAATCAGGAAGAGCCCGACTCGCTTTGGATCGGTCACCGCAACCAACCCAATCAGATTATTATCAAAGACGCTTCGCTCTTCTATCCGGAAGCGGCCAAGTTTGCGGACCTGCCGGGAGGTCACAGCGAAGGCTACGATGACACCCACAAGCAGGTCTTTAAGAACTTCTACGCGCGTGTCGCCGATCCATCGGTTGCCATCGACTATCCGACCTTCGAAGACGGATTGCACGGGATGATCCTCCTTTCCAAAGTGGCCGAAAGTTCCGAGAAGAAGGCCTGGGTAACGGTATAAGCAAATCAGTCGCCTCCCAGGGCGTTACAGTGGAGCGGTATGCGTCGTCTCGTTGTTGGGTGCTTCGTCTGCACCTCGCTTTTGCTTTGTCCCGGCATTGCGATTGGCAGAAACTCGAAGACAAACGCAATCGACGAATACTGCAACCGCCTCCGCGCTGATTTCGCAGCGACTCCACCGTTCGTCTTTTCCGGGCCCGACCCCTGGGTCCGCTTGGACGAGGTGCCGGCCTCCATGCCGGATGACGGTCTGAGATCGG
>CBAAAA010000554.1:0-3245 GCA_964658695.1 uncultured Solirubrobacteraceae bacterium
CAACTCCCGCGCGAAAGTGAGATGAACTCGCTTTCGACCCTCACTGCCGTGGTGGTTCTTGCCACCGTCACGATGACCTTCGGAGCTATGATCGCGGTCTTCATCATTCGTTCCGGAGCGTCGGAGTTTTGGGGACATCTGCAACTGCCGGGCGTGTTGTGGTTTACAACCGCAGCTCTGCTGGCAAGTAGCGGTACGCTGGAAGCTGCACGCAAAGCGCTCCAGTCGGGACAAGGGAGGCGAGCCTTTCGCATGTTCGCCTGGACGACGGGGCTAGCGTGCTTTTTTCTCTTTGGCCAGGTCTGGGCCTGGGTGGACGTGATGAACTCCGGCATCAGCCTACAGAAAAACCCCCACTCCTGGTTTATCTTCCTTTTCACCGGTCTTCACGGGATGCACATTCTTCTCGGGATTGCTGGACTCGTCTATTTACTCTCGAGAACTCGAGAACCGGCGAGCGGACCAAGGTACCAGATGAAGACCAGGGTGGTCGCCCGCGGGATCACCCTGTTTTGGCACTATCTTGATTTTCTCTGGTTAGTCTTGTTCGGACTGCTGCTGATTTGGCGACGATAGTTAGTTTAGTTTTTTTTTGGGCAAAAATGGTTGACACGGACGATCACCCAAGGTGACGTGGCAATGTTTGCGGGATTTCTGTCAAGCGCTCGTCTTGGAGGCTGCGCCCCACTTACGAATCAACGAGACTAGCTGCTCAGCATGGAATGGCTTAGAAAGATAGTCGTCCATTCCTGCTTCCAGACACTTCTCTCGTTCTCCTACCAGAGCGTTTGCCGTCACGGCTATGATCACGGGTTGCGGCTTGCCCATTTCGCGGATGCTGCGGCTGGCTTCAAAGCCGTCCATAACGGGCATCTGGCAGTCCATGAGAATGAGGTCGTAGGACTTCTGACGGTGTGCCTCAAGGGCTTCTTTGCCGTCCTTTGCGAGGTCTACCTTGAACCCCGCGCGCTCCAGGATCAGCTTTCCCACTCGCTGGTTGATCGCGTTGTCTTCGGCCATTAAGATGTGAATCAGTGTCCCACCTTGGCTTGATCCGCCACATTCTTACTCGAGAGACCTATATTAGCAGCTATTTCTGAACTCTCAGGCAGCGAAGAGTCGAGCATGTCAAACTACGAACTACGAAGTTGATGCCCTAATTTTACATAAAGCCAGATTCACTCTGCGGAAATTGTAGCCTTGCTCGTAGCCTCGTCGCGTTCGACTTTGCCGTCGCGGATATGGATCACTCGATTCGCATGGTTCGCAATGTCGGGTTCGTGTGTAACTAGAACAATCGTATTTCCCTGCTCATAAAGACGTTCAAACAGAGCCATGATCTCATTTCCGGTGTTAGAATCCAACGCTCCAGTGGGTTCATCCGCGAGCAGAATAGAAGGCCGGTTTACCAACGCCCGGGCAATGGCAACACGTTGCCGCTGACCACCCGAGAGTTCGTTTGGCTTGTGGTTCATACGCTGTTCCAGGTCCACGGCCCGAAGAGCATCCCGAGCCCTCTGGGCCCGCTCTGAGGTAGGAAGGCCCGCGTAGATAAGGGGAAGTTCGACGTTCTGGAGCGCCGAGGACCTTGCGAGCAGATTGAAGGTCTGAAACACAAAGCCGATCTCTTTATTGCGGATCCGGGCCAGTTCGTCGTCCTCCATGTCGCTGGCCAACTTACCGTTTAGATAGTATAAGCCCTTAGTCGGCGTGTCCAGGCAGCCAATCAAGTTCATCAGCGTAGACTTACCGGATCCCGACGGGCCCATAATCGCTACATACTCTCCCCGCCGAATTCGAATATCTACGCCGGAGACGGCATGTATCTCCTGGTCGCCCATGATATAAGTCTTCCAGAGATCATACGTGCGAATGACTATCCCTTCGCGTTTTAGTTCCTCACCACGCTCTTCGCGCTGCTGAGGAGTGAGGTTCTCGGGCAGGGTTTCGAGTGTAGGCATTTCCTTCTATTGTGCCGGTGCGCGAAATACGGCTAGCCATTCTCCTGAGCGATGACGACCGGCGCCTTATTGTCAATCTTGACCTTGGCGTCGTTACGCAAGGTACGAATAACCTGGTAGCTGCCGGTGACGATCTGGTCGCCTTCTTTCAAGCCACTCAGCACTTCGATGTCCGTAGCACCAGTAATGCCGGTTTCAACCTTACGAAACTCGGCCTTTTCGGCATTTACGACAAACACTCCCTGGATCTCTTCTTTGCTCGCCTTGTCAGGGGGATTAGGCGGCGCGCCGGGCTTCGGTGGGTGCAGTTGACCTTCCTCCCGAACAGTTAACGCCTGAATCGGAATGGACAGCGAACGGCTGCGAGTCGCCGTCACGATCTTGGCAGTGCAGGATAGACCTGGCCGCACCAGATCTTCCGGAATGTCAAGAGCGATAACGACCTTGAAGTCTTTGGCTTCCTGGCTGGAGGTCTGGCTCTGGGAAGCCGCCACGCCAGTGGAACGGACGATTGCCGTGTCGCCAATCTCAATCACCTTACCTTTGAAGATACGATTCGGAATGGCGTCGATCGTAACATCGGCTTTCTGATCCAGTTTGACACTGACGATATCGGTTTCATCCACGTGTACTTCAGCCGTGATGATCGACATATCGGCAATCGTCATAATGGTGGACGAAGCAGAGTTCTGGATACCGGGCACGACGGTCTCCCCGACGCGTACGGGCAGGTTTGTAACAATTCCGTCCAGCGGCGCAACCGCATCAAACTGCCCCAGGATGTCTTTCTCCCGGACCACCATAGCTTGTGACTGCGCCACCTTCCGCTGTGAGGACGCCAGCTGAGCGGCCGATTGCGCGCGGGCTGACTGGGCTTGCGTCACCTTCTTCTCCGAAGATGCCAGCGTCGCCAGCGCCAGGTCGTAGGTAGACTTCTTGGCCTCAAAATCCTGCCGCGCAATGAGTTTGGAGTTCAACAACTCCTGTGCGCGGTCGAGGTCGACTTTCTTCTGCTCGAGATCGGCCCGATCGTGATCCACCTGCGCTTGTGCGACCGCAATGGTGTCGTCCGCTGATTTCAGCCCGGCTTCGCCTGCAGCTGAATCCGCAAGTGCGGAATTCATTGCAGCGTCTTGCGCCTTGAGATCGGCGCTGGGTTGGACGTTGGCGAGTCTGGCGAGAACCTGCCCTTTATGGACCCGGTCCCCTTCCTTCACCAGGATTGCTGTAATCGGCGCTGGACCGGCGTTTGCGCCTATATTGATGTAATTCCTCGGCTTGACT
>CBAAAA010000555.1:0-3241 GCA_964658695.1 uncultured Solirubrobacteraceae bacterium
GCAGCCTACGTAGACTACGAGGTTAAACAATTCCACTTCAGCAGCGAATATCGTCACCTGGATCGATTCGAGGATCGAAAATTTCAAGGCATAGCCCTACCGGGGCAATATTCGAGTTCAGGCAATATTGGCTGGTTTGCGGCCGCCGCATATCGGATTAACAAGCGGCTTGAGATCGGTACATACCATGACCGCTTCTATTTCGAGGGGAAGGACTATCTCATCGCCCCTAACCCCGCGGCGGACCACGTCTTCGATCAAGCTATTACAGCGCGGTTTGATGTGACAAAGTTCTGCAATTTTAAAATCGAAGGCCATTTCATGAATGGCTATGGCGATCCCACGTTTTCGCCGCACGGCTTCTACTACAGGTCTAATCCAAACGGACTCAAACCAGATACGAACATGCTGGTTATTCGAATAGGATTTTATTTATGAGATGCCGAAAATCGAGGGCGGGAAAGGAAAAGCGATGAGACCCGTCAAACTAGCTCTTGTTCTCGCGATCGCCGGCCTGAGCATTCTGCCGTATGCACGCGCGGCCGAATTGGAGATCATCGCGAACCCGGGCGTAAGATCCTCTTCGGTTGCCGCCGAAGAACTGAAAGGTGTGTTCCTGTTAACCAGAATTTCCCTGAAGGATGGCAGTCCCGTGGAGCCGGTGCTGACAAGGGATAACGCGCTTTACGAGGAGTTCATCCGAGATTACCTTGGGAAATCGGATGCCGCGTTGCAGGCCTATTACCGGAGTCTGATCTTTACCGGCAAGGCTTCCATGCCGAAGACGTTTCGCTCCGACGCCGAAGTCGTGGCCTACGTAGCGAAAACGAAGGGCGCCGTGGGGTATGTGAGTGCCGGGGTCAAGACAAATGGAGTCAAGGTTCTCGAAGTGAAGTAGAGAAATCGCTCGTTCATGCCGCGTTCGCCATTGACATCCCGACTGAGTCTGCAAAGCAAGATCTGGCTGAGCATCGGCATCTTTATTGTCGGTTTCGTGCTTTCCACCGCGCTGGTGCAGATTCAAGGTTTGTCCCGCGAGCGTGTTTTGGGATCTGTCACGCAGGCCACTTTCCCGGCGGCCCAATACACGCGTAGCGCGACCCACTCGTTCGAAGCAAGCGTGCAGAGCTTCCGCGACGTCGTCGTCATGCAAGATCTACCAAGCTTGGAACGGGCTACCGTGGAAGGCCAGAACGCGACGGCTGATTTGAACCGGGTGGCTGCGCTCAGCGGCCTTTCCGCGGGCCGTTCGCAAAACGCACGAGACCTGGCGGCTCGGCTTCCCCGGTTTCTCAAGGAAGCAACGGCCGTTTATGGCGCATTAGCACGCAATCCAAGCTCTCTGGATAAAAGTAATCAAGACAGGCTGCGTACGCTCGCTTCGCAGACTCAGGTTGTCACGGCCGAAGTGGAAGCATTAGCCGACGCATGCTCGCAAGACCTGGAGGCGCAACTCAGCGGGGTCCGGAACCAATCGCGTCAACAACGCTGGATGGCGCTGATGGTGTTTGCGCTTACCGTGTTTGTCGCGGCAATTATTGTGAACATCACCATCAACCGTGCCGTGATGAATCCGCTTTTGCGCATTAATTCGGAACTCAAGGACGCCAAGCAACGGGCCGAAGCGGCAAGCCGCGCCAAGAGCGAGTTCCTGGCGAACATGAGCCACGAGATCCGCACGCCCATGAATGGCGTCATCGGGATGACGGAGCTGGCTCTGCAGACGGAATTGAACGAAGAGCAACGCTCTTACTTAACGATTGTGAGATCTTCGGGCGAAGCTCTGCTCGGCGTCATCAACGATATTCTGGATTTTTCGAAGATCGAAGCGGGCAAGTTGAGCCTGGAGGAGATCGAATTCTCGCTACGCGATAGCCTGGCGGAAATATTGAAGCCGCTGGGCGTGCGAGCGGACGACCAGGATCTGGAACTGGCGTGCGAAATCGACGTAGCGGGAGACTGTTTGCAGGGTGATCCGGGCCGTCTCCGGCAAATCATCGTCAATTTGGTGGGGAACGCTTTGAAGTTCACCGAGACGGGCGAAATTGTCGTGCGCGTTCGCGAAGAGGCGCGGGACGGCAAGCGCCTCACGTTGCACTTCATGGTCAGCGATACCGGGGTGGGCATCCCGGCAGACAAACAGTTGACAATCTTCGAGGCCTTTAGTCAGGCAGACGGTTCCACGGCACGAAAATACGGCGGGACCGGCCTGGGACTCACCATCACCACGCAACTGGTTCAAATGATGGGCGGCCGCATCTGGGTGGAGAGCGAAGTGGGACGCGGAAGCACCTTTCACTTCACGATCAACTTAGGCATCGGGAACTCGGGCTCCCCTCTAATGAGCGGGCTGGACGCGCAGGCCCTTGTCCAGGGGTTGAGCGCCCTCATTGTCGACGATAACCGGACGAACCGGACGATTCTCGAGAAGATGCTGTCATCGTGGGGTATCAGGGCGGTAAGCGCCGACAGCGCGCGCGCCGCGCTGCTGGTATTGCAGGGCGCCCGGCAATCCGGGACACCCTTCCAGATACTGATCAGCGACGTGTGCATGCCGGAGGTGGACGGCATCACGTTCTGCGAGACGATCCGCAAAAATGTGGAATTCGAAGATTTGCGGATCGTGCTGTTTAGTTCCGCAGCCCAGCGTCCCGGTGAAGAAACGATGCGCCGGATTGGGATTTCCGCATACCTGGCGAAGCCCGTTTCGAATAATGAATTGCGGAAGGTGATCGCGAAAGCGGCTGGGACCGAGTCTCGTGCGATGATCCCTCGTGCGGGTATACATGGATCGTCGGCGGCGCTTTGGGCACTTCAGCAAGCTCTCGAAGCTCCCCTGCGCGTGCTTTTGGCGGAAGACAACCGGGTGAACCAGAAACTAGGCACGGCTATTTTGCGCAAGCGCGGGCATCAGGTTACGGTTGCCAATAATGGCATAGAAGCGCTACAAGCGTTAGAGCGCGAAGAGTTTGATGTGGTCCTGATGGACATCCAGATGCCGGGCATGGGTGGTTTTGAGGCGGTGAGACGCATTCGGGAGAATGAAAACCAGACCGGAAAGCACATTCCGATCATCGCGCTGACGGCGCATGCGATGGTCGGGGACCGCGAAGAATGCCTCGCCGTCGGCATGGACGGCTACGTGACCAAGCCGCTCCGGTTGGATGATTTACTGGAAGTGTTCTGGAATGTGGTGCCGAAATCCAGAACCAACACGTCCGAGATGGTGCCTTCCCGCATT
>CBAAAA010000556.1:0-3239 GCA_964658695.1 uncultured Solirubrobacteraceae bacterium
CGTGTTGCAGGCGATCGAAGAGTTGCGGAGTGAACTGCGAACGGTCTCAGAGAGGCTGGCGCGAATCGAAGCATCGGGTACGCAGACAAGGTGCGCTCCCGTAGCTGTTGAGCCGGTCACGGCCAAGTCGCCCGCGCCGAACCGCTTGGCGGAAGAGGTCGCTGAACCCATTTCAGAGGAAATTCTTCTGGTCATTTCGGCCGCAGTGGCCGCGTTCCTTGGAGAGCGCGCCCATATTCGTCAGGTGCGGCTCATCAGTTCCGGCGGCTGGGCCTTGCAGGGACGAGTTTTCATCCAGGCCTCGCACTCCCTCAGTCGGTGAATAAATCGCGTGAAGCTGAAGATTACTGTTGATAACAAGACTTACGAAGTAGATGTGGAAGTTGCCGCGCCGGAGATGGAAACTGCCGCGCCGCGCGGTTACGTGGCGCAACCGGCTCCGCTGCGTGTGCCGGCCGTTCCGGTACTAACCGGGACTCCGCCTATCGGTAGCGATGTCGAAGAGACGAAGGTCTGCCGCAGCCCGATCAGTGGGATCGTGGTGAAGGTCGCAGCTCAAGTAGGACAAAGCATTCAGTCAGGCGACATCCTGCTGGTATTGGAGGCGATGAAAATGGAAACCAACATCACCGCACCGCTCGCAGGAAAGATCGTCAAGATCAACGTAAACCCCGGAGACAGCGTTCAGAAGAGCCAGGTGCTGGTGGAGTTCGAGTAGTGCGGGAAATAGACGAAGTTCCGGGATTTCTGTTCGTTGATCATCTTGCTGTTGCGGTGAAGCAAGGCGAACTCGAACAGCAAGTGGCCGCATACAAAAGCCTTGGTTTTGTTGAGGTGCATCGCGAAGACGTGCTCGGGACCGATCAGGTTCGGGAAGTGCTGTTGCGTGTGGGCGGCGGTCCCAACATGATTCAACTGCTGGAGCCGCTCAGCCCCGAGTCTCCCGTCGCCAAACAGCTTGAGAAGTCCGGAGGCCGCGGCGGCTTCGCGCATGTGGCGTTCCGTGTGTCCAATATTCAGAAGGCTTTCGACTACATGAAAGAGAAGGGCTTCAAGATTATCGATGCGCAGCCCCGTCGTGGATCGCGCGGGACGCTGGTGTTCTTTGTGCACCCGAAGACCAGCGAGCATGCCGCTTTTGGCTACCTGATGGAAGTCGTGCAGGAGGATAGCGCACATGCCTGAGGCACTCGGAACCGAGATCCTTGAACTCTCTAACGATTTCGCGCCGGTTCCAACGTCCGAGTGGGAAGCGGCAATTGCACGCGACCTGAAGGGCGCCGATTACCAGAAGAAGCTGGTCTGGCGGACAGATGACGGGATTCCGGTGCTGCCTTACTACCGCCGCGACGTTCTCGATCCATTGGGCGACCTGGCGAATCTCGCGCCCGGCGAGTTCCCCTACACACGGGGGGACGGCCAAGACACGGAAGAAGCCCAAAACTGGATCCCGCCTGCCGGCGTCATACACGGCGAACATTTGCACGAGGCCGGAGCCACTGCTGTGCAGGAGCTTGGCTTTACACTGGCGGAGGCTGTCGAAAAGCTGGCCGCTGCTATCGATGCAGGCAAAAGTGTAGACGCCGCGGCTTCCGGCGCCGTGTTTGTTTATGCCATCGGTTCCAATTACTTTTTCGAAATCGCGAAGCTGCGCGCCGCCCGGGTGCTTTGGTCGACTGCCGTTTCCGCCTTCGAACCGGAAGACAGACACTCGTGTATGGCTCGCATTCATGCCTGTACGGCACGCTCCAATAAGAGCCTGTTCGATCCCTACAGCAACCTGCTGCGGGTCACAACGGAAACCGCCTCCGCAATGATCGGTGGCTGTGATTCGCTGACCGTCGAATCGATTGGCTTCGAACCGCACCTGGGCTTGAACGTGCAGCGCATTCTGCGCGAAGAAGCGCATCTGACGCAGGTGCTGGATCCGGCCGGCGGGTCGTACTACCTCGAAGCTTTGACGGACTCACTGGCGCAGGCCGCCTGGAAGCTGTTTCAAGAGGTAGAGACGTCCGGCGGATGGTCAGCTGCCTTGGCGACCGGCCTGGTTGAACGCGCGCTTACCGGTTCCAGGCAAGTAAAGGCAGCCGCCATCTCGTCCCGGCGTCGCGTACTGGTCGGGGTGAACAATTATCCCAACGTCGCCGAAAAGACTTCGGACGTGCGGAAGCCTCTACCGCTTGCGAACGATCCATTTCCCGAAACCCGGTTGGCTGAGCCCTTTGAAGGGCTTCGCCAGCGCTCCGCTGCTCACGCGCAGTTGACCGGCCGGTACCCGAAGATTCTGCTTCTCAAACGCGGTGACCCGAAGATGAGAATGGCGCGTTCCATTTTCTGCCTGAATTTCTTCGGCTGCGCTGGATTCGATTTAGTGGAAGCCGAAGACTATGCGGGTACGGATGCGGACCTGGTTGTCCTTTGCAGCGCGGATGCCGAGTACCTGTCCTTCGCACAGGAGGTCTGCGCGAACGTACGAGTGCCGGTGCTGGTGGCGGGCAACCCGAAAGAACAGATACCCGCGCTGCGGTCGGCCGGAGTGCAAGGCTTCATCCATCTGTTCTCAAACGCGCTCGAGACGCTGACGGATTGGCAGGACAAGCTTGGAATGCGAGCGGTCCCGAAGGAATGACGAGTGAGACCGGACTTTAGCAAAATCGAATTCGAACCGCGGCGTCATGGCGTACCCCAGCAGGCGCCTGAAGATCCAGCTCATCTGTGGATCACCTCCGAACAGATTCCCGTAAAGCGCTACTACACGGCGGAAGATCTATATGCGATGGAGCACCTGGACTTTGCCGCCGGCATCCCACCGTATCTGCGCGGTCCTTATTCGACCATGTACGCGATGCAGCCCTGGACGATCCGGCAGTATGCGGGATTTTCCACCGCCGAGGAGTCCAATGCTTTTTACCGCCGCAATCTGGCCGCAGGTCAAAAAGGTTTGTCCGTGGCATTCGACTTGCCCACGCATCGAGGCTATGATTCCGATAACGAGCGTGTGACCGGCGACGTTGGAAAGGCCGGTGTCGCTATTGATTCGGTCGCGGACATGAAGGTTCTCTTCGATCAGATACCGCTGGACCAGATGTCCGTTTCGATGACCATGAATGGCGCAGTGCTGCCGGTAATGGCCTTCTATATTGTGGCGGCGGAAGAACAGGGAGTATCACCGGAGCGGCTGAGCGGAACGATTCAGAACGACATTCTAAAAGAGTTCATGGTGCGCAACACCTACATTT
>CBAAAA010000557.1:0-3238 GCA_964658695.1 uncultured Solirubrobacteraceae bacterium
CTCAGACAATCGAGTTTGTGGACCGCCATCCCAACCAGATGTTTGTCGTGGATCACCTCGCCAAACCACGGGTCAAAGAGGGAGCTATTTCACCATGGCGGGAGAACATCAGGAAACTTGCCGAACGCCCTCACGTCTACTGCAAAGTGTCCGGCCTGGTGACCGAGGCGGATTACCAACATTGGACGGAACCTCAGCTGAGGCCGTATATCGAAGTCGTTCTGGAGGCGTTCACACCACAACGAGTGATGTTCGGGTCGGATTGGCCGGTATGTCTGCTTGCAGTCCAATATGGAAACTGGGCAAAGATCGTGGAGCGGGCGACCGCTGGCTTGTCGGAGTCAGAACAACAGCGATTCTGGTCCGGCACAGCGAAGGAAGCGTACCGCCTCTCCTGACATGCTGACGCTGGATAAGGTATTATGGAGAAGTTCGGATCGGATTCCAGATGACGCCGTCAGTGCGTCTTGAAATCGGTGATCTTCCGCACTGGAAACGTAATCCAATTCAAGGGCTTTAGTTATGTACGCTGTGATAGAGACGGGCGGGAAACAGTATCGTGTCGCGCCTGGACAAACCATCGAAGTAGACACGATTGCTGGTGATGTTGGTGCGGCGGTAGAGTTCGACCGCGTCCTGGCGCTTTCAAACGATGCCAACGAGTTAGTGTTAGGCGACGCCTTGAGTGGCGCGCGTGTGCGTGGGAAGATCTCGGCTCATGGTCGCGGCGACAAAGTGATCGTATTTAAGTTCAAGCGCAAGAAGCAGTATAAGCGCACCATTGGACATCGCCAGAACTACACCAGAGTCCAAGTGCAAGAGATTGTAGCCCAGTAGCCGGGCTGCTGAAGGGCATTCACAATGGCACATAAAAAAGGTTTAGGCAGTTCGAAAAACGGCCGCGATTCCAATTCACAGCGGCTGGGCATCAAGGTGTTCGGCGGCGAGGTAGTGACCGGTGGTTCGATCATCGTCCGGCAGCGGGGCACCCGTTACAAGCCTGGCAAGAACGTCGGACTTGGCAAGGACGACACGCTGTTTGCCACCGTCGATGGAACGGTTGAGTTTCGCGACCGCGGACGTCTCGGCAAGTTCGTCAATATTGTTGCGGCTCCTGTAGCATAAGCTTCCTCGAATTGTTTATTGATGAAGTCAGTATTTCCGTAAAAGCGGGAGACGGCGGCAACGGCTGTCTTGCGTTCCGCAGGGAGAAGTTTGTCCCTCGCGGCGGCCCTAGCGGAGGCGACGGCGGACGTGGCGGTGACGTGGTCCTGGTCGCCAGTGTCCACCACAATACCCTGCTCCATTTCCGGTTCAACCCGGAGCATCATGCCGAGCGTGGAAGGCATGGCGAAGGCAGCAATCGTACCGGACGCGAAGGGCATTCGGTGGAGTTGCCCGTGCCGGTCGGAACCATTGCTTATAACGCCGAGACCGGCGAGCAGATCTGCGACTTCACCGAACAAGGCCAACGATTTGTTGTGGCGAAGGGCGGTCGTGGAGGACGGGGGAATGCCCGGTTTACGACGTCTACCCATCAAGCGCCAACGGAACACGAAGACGGAAAGCCAGGCGATGCGCTTAAGCTTCGCTTTGAACTGAAGCTGCTGGCCGATGCCGGATTGGTCGGCTTTCCAAATGCTGGAAAATCGACGCTCATTTCCCGGCTCTCAGCGGCCAAGCCGAAAATCGCTGACTATCCGTTTACTACCCTGGAGCCGAATCTGGGTGTGGTGCAGGCCGGGGACGATCATACATTCGTGCTGGCGGATATACCGGGCTTAATTGAAGGAGCGCATGAAGGGCACGGCTTGGGTATACAGTTCCTTCGGCACGTAGAACGCACCAGAGTGCTGGTCCACTTGATCGATGTTTCGGATTTCTCTGGCCGCGACCCGGCACACGACTTCGATGTGATTCTGGAGGAACTGGCAAGCTTCAGCCCTGAGCTGACCAGGAAGCCGATGATCGCGGTAGCGAACAAAATCGACGCCTGTCAGGATCCGCAAAGAGTCGCAGCAGTAAAGGCCAAGGCCGATGCGCGAGGGCTCGAGTTTCACGCCATCTCCGCAGCGGTTGGTACAGGTTTGGAGGCGCTCCGCTTCGCAATTGCGGCCCGCATCTTCGATCAGCCCGGGCACTCCGAAAACGCTACAATGGCGTCGTAATCGGAAGCTAAACTTCGCCGGTGCGGGGCCCGGTCTTCAAAACCGGAGTGCGGTACTTTGTATCGCGGGTGAGTTCGACTCTCATTAGCTTCCGCCAAGGTAGAAACGAGAGAATCTCTACTTCTTGACTCCATCCGGGTTACGGGTTAAAGGTTGCGCCTCGCGGGAATTGCTGGGCAAAGTCTAATCGCAGGCCCTTCATTACCGCCATCGCGGCACTCAGTTTCAAGTCGCCATACGCGCAGTCGGCATAAAGGTTTTGAGCTTGACCTATAAGGTTACGATAAAAAATCAGCCTCTGGTTGAAAGGAAATGCTCGTTGAGCAGTAACTGCGGCGATCAGCCCTGAATTACCAACACCATGTATGAAAATTACCGGGGCAGGCGCTGCTTCAGGGCCCGGCAACCTACTTGTGGTGACCGTTCGGTTCTCCATCTCGTTGGATTGTCGTAGTCTAACGCGTCACGCTTCCAAACTTCGGGATCCGAATAACCATTGCGGCCCAATCCATTTGCTTCATCCATTTCAGCCCCGATTCCTGATTTACATTGCGCCGGAGTCTTCATTAGAATCACCTCGGAACGAGATTCACATGCCCCGATTCCGCACTCTCGGTGGCCATCAGCTCCATCGGCTTCGTTTATTGGATTGCTCCCCTGGTCGTCGAGATCTGGAAGTGAATGCCCATGCTTCACCGTCTCGATTGTTCACGAGCCATCAACGTCTCGTGCAATAGCGACTTGATGTAAGTCTGATAAGGCAAGCCCTTTTCTTCAGCCTGTTTCTGCGCCAGCTCAATGTCGGCCTGACTTAACCGTATCGACACGGGTCGAGCTGCCAGACGCTCTTGCAATTTCTCCTTAGTGAGGCGTCGAACCTTGCCTGCCTTCGCAGCCTCAACAAACGCATCCGAGATCTCGGACCGGTGCTGGTCCAACCACTCCGCTTCTTCGACCTCTGTCGCAAACTTCGGCATCTTGTCCATAACTCTGTTAACCTTCCGTCTCCAATACACGGCCTCTTCGGCCTTCGTTGAATCCCAGCCTGTGATGACGCGAATCGCACCTCT
>CBAAAA010000558.1:0-3236 GCA_964658695.1 uncultured Solirubrobacteraceae bacterium
TGCGTATAACCGACAGCAGCCTCCTGAGCATAGTGTCCAAGCTGGTTGCTATAGGTCGGCAATGTCTCCGGCGTGTCTCTGTTTTGATTTGAACGGCTCAACCGAAGGAAGCCCGTGTCGGACTCCGAAAACGTGTGATCGAGGCGAAAGCCGAAATTGTCGCTCTTGATGGTTGTCGGCGCGCCAAACTGATAGTTCGGAAGGACTCCCTCAGCCACACCCAGGTTAGGAGCTGGATAATAGCGCTTCACAATTGCCTGAGAAGCTGAGTTGAGACGATCCGAAGGAATGACGTTGTTTGGGAATGGGTCGCGCAGCGTGGCTCCCGGGTTGAGCGGATCGGGACGGCTGGTCAGCGGGTCATAGATTTCGTTCGCGTATTCCGGCCTGCCGAGACTGTCGGTTCCGATGGGAGTGGTTCCCAGTTCCGCGGAAAAATCTCCAGCCACCATCGACGGCGTCAACGTGCTCGTCAATACAGTCTGGGTCAGCACGGAACGGTAGCCTTCCCAGTAGCCTGAGAAGAATGTGTTTTCTTTGTTGATATGCGAGTGCGGCAACAGCACCGGACCGCCAAAATAGAAACCATATTGATTCTGACGATACGGCAGCCGTGCCGTGTCCGGGTAGGTTTGCGCGTCCAGCACGTCGTTCCGGAAAAACTCCCATACGTCGCCATGAAACTGCCTGGTCCCTGCGCGTGTCGCCAGGTTGATATTCGCGCCGGAGCTGATGGCGAACTGGGCATCCGTGATATGAGACTGTACGTTAAATTCTTGAATGGCGTCAGGCGGCGGAGCAACGGCCCAGACATTGAGAAAAATTTCGTTATTGAGAACACCATCCATGGTGAAGTTATTCTGCTCGCCGCGTTGGCCATTGACCGACGGGCTGATTCCGCCCGCCCCCAGCTGAATCGTGAATGCTGATTGCTGGCTGGTCTCTTGCGGCGCCGCCCCTGGGGTCAGCAAGGTTAACTGCGTGAATTCGCGGCCATTCAGCGGAAGGTCGACAGTTTCCTGGTGTCCGATTACCTCTCCAAGAGTAGAGGATGTTGTGTTCAGCTGTGGAGGAGCGGAAGACACCTGAACCGTTTGACTGGTGGAGCCTACCTGGAGACTGAAGTTGAGCGTTACACTCTGGTTGACCTCAATCTGGACATTTTCCCGTATCGTTTTCTCAAAGCCGTCTTTTACAGCTGAGACACGGTAGATGCCGAGCGGTATCTGAGCCAGGATATACTCTCCCCCGGCATCACTCTTGGTTGTTCTCGTGAAGCCTGTCCCGAGATTGACAGCATCTATCTGCGCATCTACCAGCACCGCTCCATTGCTGTCTGCAACAACACCGGTGAGAACGCCGTTTGTACTTTGTGCAAACACATTCCCGACAAAAAGCCACCCGAACAAAATTGCCCACAGAAAAGAGTTCTTCATTGTGCCGTCTCCATCGCGCCGTCTGCTTTCATTTGACTTGCACTGCGTAAGTACTCGCTCTAGGTTTTTGTTGATCGAAGGTGAGGCCGACGCTCATGTCTCTTGCGATCCCCGCAAAACCGAGAAGCCTCAATCATTAGATGGTATCGTTTCCATTTATCGCGCTGACACTCGCTCCTTCAACATTTTTCCGTGCTATTGCTCGCCTCGGGATGTCAGCTTACGTGCGTTTGAAGACGGCCTGGCAGGAGAAGAAAGGGTAGTCGCGGCATCGAGGTTGGAATCGATACCGCAAACACCGATCTCATGTCCTGAATCTAGCTCGATCGAAACATTATGCCTGACGATCACCACTGTCAAGGAAATTTTTGAACCCTCTAAGCGGAGGCTTCCAGTCTTGAAATCGAGGTGCTGATCCTGGCTCCCGCCAGCGCGGCACGCTGTCGCCGGTTGCGCCTGCAGGATAAACTTCATGCAACCAGTGGGCGTCCCGCAACCTTGCTGCCTGATCTTCCAGAACAACTTTGCAAGAGCCAGACCACTGTCCACTTTTGGGACACCCTGAGGCCCTGCCACTTGCTACGCCGCTCGACGCTTTGCTCGGTCAAGGACGCTCCCATCACACTGCTCTCCTCTACCATGGACATCCTCAGCCAACCGTGTTATCACCGTTTGGAGCGCGTCATGATCCTTGCGAAAGCGAAATACCAAGGCATCAGGTCAGTGTCAAGTCGTTTGCTCTCGGAACAACGACCGGCAACGGGCGATAAGAACATTTGCGAGAGCGCTGTCGATGATCGTCTGCCCGGACATCCCCGTTTGCAATAATCAAACCTATGAAGATCTCCAGGCGTGACTTCGTCCGCATGAGCAGTGGCGCGTGTGCTTCTCTCGCTGTCCGGATGAAAGCGCAGGCAGTGCACGCCGCGCCCTCGAGCGGCTTCCGAGCTCATTTCCTCGATGTAGCGGATCAAGCCGGCTTAAGACTGCCAGTCATCTATGGAGGGGTTGATCACAAGGAGTACATCCTTGAAGCGGACGGATGCGGATGTGCATTTCTCGATTATGACAACGATGGCTGGCTGGACATTTTTCTTCTTACCGGCACTCTACTGACCGGTGATGTTCCGGGAAACAGCAACCGCTTGTATAAGAACAATCGTGATGGCACTTTTACTGATGTGACGGCGCAGGCCGGGCTCCAACTAGCCGGTTGGGCGAACTCTGTCTGTGTAGGCGACTACAACAACGACGGCCATGAAGATCTCTTCTGTACGTACTATGGACAGAACAGGCTCTTCCGAAATAATGGAGACGGCACGTTTTCTGACGTAACTCAACTCGCGGGCTTGGCTTCACCGGATGGTCCGCCAACATGGGGGGCCGGGTGCTCGTTCGTAGATTACGATCGAGACGGTAACCTCGACTTGTTCATCTCCCAATACATTCATTATGACTTGGCGACTGCGCCCCAGCCTGAGAATAATGTGAACTGCAGGTGGAAGGGCGTGCCTGTAAATTGTGGCCCGCGGGGCCTCGCGCCTGGCTTCCCCGCACAGCACGTTCTCTATCGCAATAACGGGGATGGGACATTCACGGACAAGACCCGCGAGTCGAAGATCGGCGGTCCGGCGCGAGCCTATGGAATGACTGTGGTGGCCGCGGATTTCGATGAGGATGGTTGGCAGGATATTTATGTGGCATGTGACTCCACGCCGAGCATGCTCTATATGAACAACCGGGATGGAACCTTTCGTGAAGAAGGACTGGACCGCGGTGTAGCGTTGAGCGATGATGGAG
>CBAAAA010000559.1:0-3224 GCA_964658695.1 uncultured Solirubrobacteraceae bacterium
GTCCTGCGTTCGTTGGTTGACGGAATACGAAACCAGAAGCCGCCGGATTGAGTGGGGCTGCTCAAGCCTTAAGGATGGAAAACGACGCCCTCGTTGTTGGCCCCGATGCGCCCACCGCCAGTTTGATGTCTCCAAAGTTCGCTGAATAAGTCAAGCGCCACAGCGCGAACGATACCGAAGCGGGCGACGTTCGCACCAACTCCCAGCGCCGTGACAGAACGGCGGCGAGCACGAATGCCGGCGCGCCGCGGAGGAAAAGCAAACCACTCATGAACAGTATGGGCACGGAACTCGCCCGCTAGAAACTGGCGGCACGTTGAAATCATCAGAAGGTCGAATCCTCCCGAACGGAGGCTTTATCGTCATACCCGGACTTGCACCTGCATCCAAGCAAGCTGAACTTGCTACGACCTCGCGATATCGCATCGCGATTTTCACGCCAGAATGCGCGCTCACATTCTGAATCGCAGAACCACAACGAAGTATGTTTGGGCCCTGAAAAGGCTGTTCGCCCTCACGGGTTAAGCGCCTGTTCATCGATCCCGAGTCGTTGGTTAAACCGGAAGGCGCCCAAATCGAGCCCACCTTGGCACAAGTGGATCAATTCGCCCGCACTCGCCTGAGCCAATCCGCTAAATACGGCGCGACGTTGTTTTCGATCGCATGAAATTCCTCTTGCGTGAGCGGGAGTTTATGCCACCTTTCCAGAGCATCCTTCGGCAAGTCGTCTGGTGTGGCCGCATCGCTCCCGTAGAGAACCCGGTTAATGCCGATCTGGCGAATGCGTTTGACGATCAGGCGGGCTTTGTCCTCCCACATGCCAGGGATCGCGATTCCACAAGCATCGAAGTAAACGTTTTTCATTCGCGGGTCTTTTCGTTCGATCGCGTCCACGAAAACTGAAATCGCTTCATCGACGGCCGGGTCATCATAGCCTCCGCCACCTGCTAAATGCGCGATCTGTACGGTCACATCCGGAGCCTCGGGCAGAAGCTGCTCTAGAAAAATGCGAGCTTCTCTCGTTCCATAGGGTCGATGCCGGTCAATATTCGCGTGCATGTGCACCGTGATGGCCATGTGTTCTGATTAGCGGCACGGAACACCTGGCGCACTCGGGTTAGCTGTTCAGGATTGTCGACGTTGACGTCGGAGTTGCCGAAGTGCAGCTTGAGTCCCGTGCGCAGGTTCGGGTCTTTGGCGCAGCGGGCGATCTCTTGAAGCGCATATGGCTTGAGGGGATTGACGCTACAAAAGCCCACTAACCTATCGGAGTATCCTGCGACTTGCGCGCTGGTCCAATCGTTTTCAGCCATGACGTGCGCGTACTCATTCGGGACTGGTGCTTTGTTTGGATTCGAGAAGCTATACGCAACGGAGAGCACAACCGCGTCCCGGATTCCAGCAGCGTCGAGTTGCGCGATTAGAAATTTTGCAGCGATTCCTTTCGGTCCGGGAGAGGATCGAGCGCCTGCTTCGGGACTATATAGATGCTGGTGGTAATCGATGATCTCGGCGAATATGATCGAAGGGGCGATCATGCCGAACGTCGTGAGGATCGCAAAGCATCGTTTTATTGAGCAGCCATCGGCCACGCCCGTCAACACCCAGACAGGTTACCAAGTGCGGAGCGCCATGTCGGAAAGGCGAAGTAGTTCGGCGCGGCCCGCACCGTCGATGGCTTGCACGGTCATGCCTTGGAAAACAGTGGTAATGAATCGGGCCAGATCTGCGGCATTGGCATCTTTCGGCAAATCGCCCTCGAGTATCGCGCGCTCAAAACGCTGGCGAAGGGCGTCCTGTTCCTTCACTCTCAAGATAATGAGCTTTCTCCGAACCGGGCGACCCTGTGCACCGACGGCTAGAGCTGCCTGAATCGTCATGCACCCGCGCCGTGGACGTGTTTCGGTGAGAAACTCGGCCGACCGGTGCAAGATCCGTTCTGCGACAGCATACGCGGTTGGCTCATCAAGCGCGGCGTGAATAAACCGAACCGGCCCGGCAAGGTAGCGGGCGAGAGCTTTTTCAAAGAGCGCCTGCTTATTTCCGAATGCCTTATAAAGGCTCGCCGGCTGGATGCCCATTGCCCGGGTCAGATCATTCAACGATGCTCCTTCAAATCCTTTTTGCCAGAAGACATGCATGGCGCGCTCCAGTGCTTGGTCCGGATTGAAGGAACGGGGACGCCCGCGAGCTTTGGCCATTGTCAGGTCGACGCTCTCAGTGTACTCTCTTGTTAATTAGTAAGTGCTAAACAATGTGCGACCTGGACAACTCCGTCGTCATCCAGAAGGCGTGGCCGAGGTAAGGCCCAAAGGAAGAGGAATATGGCTCAAAGACTTGAGGGCAAGATTGCGGTGATCACCGGAGGCAGCAGTGGACTCGGCCTTGCGACAGCAAAAAAGTTCATAGAAGAGGGTGCCTACGTCTTCATTACAGGGCGTCGCCAGAGTGAACTGGATGCGGCCGTCAGGCAGCTTGGCGAGAACGTGACGGGGATTCAGGGTGATGTCGCGAAGCTTTCTGATATAGACAAGTTGTATGCGAGTGTGAAGGAGAAAAAAGGCAGCCTGGACATTCTGTTCGCAAATGCCGGCATTGGGGAGTTCGCTCCACTTGGGCAGATCACGGAAGAGCATTTCGACAAGCAATTCAACGTCAATGTTCGGGGCTTGCTGTTCACGGTTCAGAAGGCGCTGCCGTTGTTGCGGGATGGCGGGAACATCGTGCTGAACGCATCTATCGTTTCTATCAAAGGGAATCCCGCCTTCAGTGTCTATAGCGCTTCGAAGGCGGCGATCCGATCCCTCGCCCGTACCTTTGCCGTGGATCTGAAAGATCGCCGGATCAGAGTGAATGCGATCAGTCCGGGGATTGTGCCGACGCCGGGCTACAACACAAGCCTCGGAATGACTGAAGAGGCGGTGGACCAATTTGTTGGGAGCGCTGTTCCAAACATACCGCTTGGCCGTGCGGGTACCCCGGATGAGGTTGCTAAAGCCGTTTTATTCCTGGCTTCTGACGACAGCAGCTATGTGAATGGTATCGAGTTATTTGTGGATGGAGGCTTAGCTCAAATCTAAAATCAGGCTTTAGCCGCGCCCGCGAGGACCTTCTCAGCGGTCTCAGCGCCGAATACCGGAAGCGATGGATCAGTGATTAAGCCGATTTGCTTCAGGACCGAGGCCTGGTCCCAGTAAATATGTTCGTGCGCCAGCTTTCCATCG
>CBAAAA010000560.1:0-3210 GCA_964658695.1 uncultured Solirubrobacteraceae bacterium
TCTCCGGTGATGCTCCAGGTATCGATCGATCTCCGAATACAGGCTCATAAAGGCAGGAACGTAAATGGCCAGCACTCCGCCGTCTGAGAGAAGACCGTGGAGTTCCTCTAAGACGCTGACATCGTTTTCGATGTGCTCGAAAACGTTGGAAGAATAGATACCGTCGAACTTCTTGTCGTTCTTCCTTGTGATTTCGCTCGCTGACTCGTAACAAAGGAAGCCGCGATCCCGGATCACCTGTAAGCGCGCATGATCGATCTCCACGCACTCCGGCTCAATACCGGTGCGTTTGCGCCATTCTACTGCCAGCGTACCGATGCCGGCCCCAAATTCGAGGATGGACGTTTTCCCTTGCAAACCTCTGGTCATCATTTCAACGATGCTGGCGTTGTAACGGACCAGATTCTCTTCCACAAGCAGCAGTTCTTTAAGGCCGGGCTGGTGCAAACCTAACCGATCAGATCAGCCAAAGAAGTCCCGCACTTTGTCGAAAACACTTTTCTCATGCGGCTGATTGTTGATGGGCAGCGTCTCATTCAACTGTTCAAAGAACTTGCGCTGGTCTTTAGTCAGTTTGCGTGGAACCTGCACTTCCAGGTGCACAAACAAATCGCCCCGTGTGCGGGCATTTAACTGCGGTACGCCCAGGCTGCGCAGCCGGAACTGCTCTCCCGGTTGTGTGCCTTCGGGTACCTTGATCACTTGCGGGCCATCCAGAGTTTCAATTTCAATCTCGGCGCCTAATGCCGCCTGCGCCACATTAATGGGCAACGTACAATGCAGGTCGTTTTCCCGCCGTTCGAAGATCGGGTGGTCCAGCACTTTCACGACCACATACAAATCGCCGGGTTGACTGCCGCCGGGTCCGGGATTGCCCTCGCCGGCCAAACGCAGCCGCATCCCGGTATCGACACCGGCCGGGATCGTCACTTTCAGCTTCTTTTCGACCTTATGGAAGCCTTCGCCGCGACACTGGGCGCACGCCTGACGGATGACCCGTCCACGCCCGCTACAAGTAGGACAGGTTTTCCGAATGGATAAAAAGCTTTGCTGATACAGCACTTCACCGCGCCCCGCGCAGACCGTACAAGTCACCAGACCGCCGTTCGGCTCGGCACCGCTCCCCTGACACTTGGTGCAGGCTTCCAGCCGCGGAATCAATAAATCGGCGGACATGCCTAGCATTGAACTTTCAAAACTGATTTCCAGATCGTAGCGGATGTCTTCTCCGCGCGTCGGCCGTCCACGCCGTTGCCCGCCGCGCTGACCGAACATGTCGCCCAATCCGAACAGGTCGCCCAGAATGTCGCCAAAATCGGCGAAGGCTGATTCATCGAACCCAGCTCCGCCTCCATTCGCTCCCGAAACCCCCTGGTGGCCAAACCGGTCATAGCTCGCCCGCTTGTTAGCGTCGCTTAAGATCGCATACGCCTCGGCCGCTTCCTTAAATCGTTCTTCAGCGTCGCGATTGTTCGGATTGCGGTCAGGGTGATACTGCAGCGCCAGCTTGCGATAGGCGCTTTTGAGCGTCTGCTCATCGCAATCGCGCGAGACGCTTAAAACCTCGTAGTAATCCCGTTTGGTCACACTCATGAATGTCTTTCCCGCCCTGTATGGGCCTTACTGATTCACTGCTACCTTCACCATGGCCGGCCGAAGCAGCCTGCCTTTGAAGTAGTAACCGCGCTGGTATTCCTCCAGAATGGTCTGGTCGGGGTGGTCTTTCGTATCCACCATTTCCACGGCGTGGTGAATGTGGGGATTAAACAAGGGTACTTCGGCTGAAATGGGCTCCAGGCCCAGCTTCTTCAGCCCTTCATAAAATCGCTGATAGATCAACTCCATACCGCGGGTATATTCACTATCAGCGCTCTCCACTTTAAGTGCGCGCTCAAAATCGTCCAGCACGGGAAGCAAAGCCTTCACCGTGTCCATGGAGGCGAACTCCAGAAGTTCCCCACGTTCCCGTTCATTTCGACGCCGGAAATTCTCGAACTCCGCCTGGCGTCGCTGCAAGAGATCCTGAAATTCGCCCTTTTCGCGGGCCAACCGGTCTCGCTCGGCAGTCATCTCCTTCAAAGATGCATTCAGCTCGTTGAACGCGGCAACCTGGCTGGACTGCTCAACCGAGTCCCCTGCCTGAGTCGCATCGGACACACTGGTACTGCTGTCGTTTTGGGCTTCCATTGATATAACACCTGACGGGAACACGCACCGCTGCGCGCCCCCTAACTTTTCAGCGTATCAGAGATCAACGTAATTCGACATGTTGCCACGCGTCTTGGCGTCCTGATTACCACGAAACCGACCACCCTCAGGGTGGTCTGATTTAGCACTACTAAATGCCCGACCTTCATCAGATTCAACTCGTCTTCTTGCTGCTCCTCCTATTCGTGGCCATTTTTGGTGCTTTGGCGCAGCGCTTGAACTTGCCGTATCCCATATTGCTGGTCATCGGCGGCCTGCTCACGAGCCTCATTCCCGGCCTCCCCCGCATTGCGCTGCATCCGGAATTTATCTTCCTCGTTATATTGCCGCCCCTGCTTTATTCCGCCGCGTTTGAGACATCCTGGCGCGATTTTTTGCACAACATCAGCGCCATCTCCATGCTGGCAATCGGTTTGGTAGCCTTCACGACGGTTGGTGTGGGCCTCGCCGCGCACTGGCTGCTGCCCGGCTTCGATTGGCGGCTGGGCATGACGCTAGGAGCCATTCTTTCGCCCACCGATTCCATTGCGGCCACCTCCATAGCGAAACGTCTTGGCCTTCCGCAACGCGTCGTCGACATTCTGGAAGGCGAGAGTCTGGTGAACGACGCCAGCGGCCTGGTGGCTCTGAAATTCGCCGTGGCGCTCGTTGTTTCCGGTTCCGCCCCTGGACTGTGGCCCATGGGCATGTCGCTCATCTACCTGGTCGGCGCCGGCGTAGCTGCTGGTCTCCTGATTGGCGGCGCTCTTTACTGGTTCGAACAGTGGGTGGACAATGCACCGATCGAGATCACGCTCAGCATCGTGACACCATATCTCGCCTACATGGGGGCCGAGCAGATTCATGCATCCGGCATTCTCGCCGTGGTCGCGTGTGGTCTTTACCTCGGCCGCCGTAGTTCGCGGTATCTCTCTTCAGAGGTCCGGCTGCAATCGTGGTCCACCTGGAACACCCTTACTTTTATCCTGAACGGTCTGGTTTTCCTCGTGATCGGGCTCCAGA
>CBAAAA010000561.1:0-3179 GCA_964658695.1 uncultured Solirubrobacteraceae bacterium
TCCCCGTCTTGCCCTTGCGCCTTGAAACCAAGCGTCTGATCCAACAGCGCCGGCGTCCCTTGAAAGCCTTCTTCCGAGAGTGTCGCACTATGGAACCCATGAATCGCAAATTCCATGGGTATTTCTCCTTCAACATAGGCGCGCTTCGAGTCCAGGGAAGCCGAAGTGATCAGTTCCACCCGCATCCCGTCCGGATCCGAAAACGACAGCACATCGTCGCCAAATCTCTTCACCTGCCCCTGGTGCGTCACGCTTGTTTGCGACAGCCTGTCTTGCCAGAACTGCATCGCGCCGGATGGAATCGCAAACGCCGTACCGGTCACCTGCCCGTTGCCCAACCGCCCGGGACCCGCATCCGGCCAGGGGAAAAATGTGATGATCGTGCCTGGACTCCCGATACCATTGCCGTAGTAGAGATGATAGGTCGTGGGATCGTCGAAGTTGACCGTACGTTTCACCAGTCGCAGCCCCAGCAGCCCTGCATAAAAATCGACGTTGGTCTGCGGACTACCGCAAATCGCAGTGATATGGTGTATGCCTGAAAGTGATTTACTCATAATTCCTCTTCTGTTGTCTTACTCTTCCGCCGCGAACCGTCCGAGCCGCTTCAGCGGTTCATATAGTCGCTTTCTCTCGCTGTCGTCCAAGACGCTCATCGCTGCTTCCAGATCTCTCGTATGTTCCTTGAAAGCCGCTTTGATGACCCGCCTGCCTTCCGGCGTCAACTCCAGAATCCTCGCCCGGCGATCTTCCTTCGTGGTCTTCCGCACCACCAGGTCCTTCTTCTCTAAACGATCCACAGCCGCGGTCATCGATCCGCTCGCGAGCAGGACCTTGCCTTGAATCTCGCTGATCGTCAACGGTCCCTTATGCAACAAAGCCTCCAGAACCATGAAATCACTCAATCCAAGCCCCAGCTCCGCAACGCTGCGCTCCACGCGAGTGCTCACAGCCCGATGACATCTCGCCAAAACAATCCAGAGCCGGGCCGGGCTCACGTCATTCGCCATAAACATATGATGAACAATACTTAGCTAAAGATTCTTTGTCCAAAGAATGCTTATCTAAGCACATAATGGGGTAAATGCAAAAAGCCAAAGTCGCCGTTCTCGATGACTACCAGGACGTGGTTCTGGGAATGGCGGACTGGTCCCCTGTTCAGAAGCGCGCCGATGTCACCGTCTTTCATGACCACGTCTCCGATCTCGGGACTCTCGCCGCCCGGCTTTCCCCTTTCGACGTCGTCTGCGTCATGCGTGAGCGCACTCCCATGAAACAGCCGCTTCTTGATCGATTGCCAAACCTCAAGCTGATCGTCTCCACCGCCATGCGCAACGCCTCGATCGATCTGGAAGCGGCGAGGGAGAAGGGCATCACAGTCTGCGGCACCACCTACGTCGGCCATGGCGCAGCCGAGCTTACCTGGGCTCTCATTCTCGCCGCCTCCAAGAACATAACCAAGGAGTCCTCCTCGGTCCGCGATGGCGGCTGGCAGAGAACGATTGGCGGCGATCTGAAAGGCCGCACTCTCGGCATCCTCGGCCTCGGCAGGCTTGGAGCATCTATTGCAAAATTCGGGCATGCCTTCGATATGGACGTCATTGCCTGGAGCACCAACCTCACCCAGGCCAAAGCGGACGAGCAGCGCGTCCGTCTGGTGACAAAGGACCAACTCTTTCGCGAGTCGGACATCCTCTCAATCCACGTGATGCTTAGTGACCGCACCATCGGCCTGGTTGGGCGTCGCGACCTGTCCCTAATGAAGCCCACTGCCCTGTTTGTCAACACCTCTCGCGGTCCGATTGTGAACGAGGCCGCGCTGATCGATGCACTCACGAACGGGACGATCGCCGGAGCCGCTCTCGACGTCTTCGATACGGAACCACTCCCGGCCGATCACCCCTTCCGCTCTTTTGAAAATGTGCTGGCAACCCCGCACATCGGCTACGTGACGCAGGAAACCTACCGCATTTTTTATCGTGATACCGTCGAGGCCGTGCTCGCATGGCTCGATGGCAGTCCGGTTCGGACCATGAACTGAATCCGTCCGTAATCACCTCTTCCAGATATTGCAGATACTTCAGCGGTGCCGGAACTTACCACGTTGCACTAAAGCTCCCGCTTTACCTCCCTGGCCTGCTTGTCCTCTCTTAATCCCACAAATCGCGTATGACGGAGATGCCCATCCGCTGTCCACTCCACAAACTCAAATTGCCCCACCAACTCCGGCCGAAGCCACCGGCACTCCTTCATCTTTGCGGCCGTCAGTCCCTGTCCCCAGCGTCCGCCGCGGGGTTCAGGCAAGTTCGCAAACGGGCACGCCCCGATCGTCAGCGGCTTCATTTTCTTGAACAACTCCTCTCGCAATGCCGGTGTAAAGCCGTTGCGTGTCCGCGACGCATAAAGCAGATTGCCGTTCTCGTAATATCCGAGCACCAGCGCATCGAACGTCTTGCCTCCCAGCGTGTACCCACCAATCGCGAACTCCTGCCCGCGATTGACCCGCATTTTCTGCCAGGCGCCGGAACGCCGGCCGGCCTCATAAACGCTTTCGCGCCGCTTTGCAACCAGTCCTTCCAGTCCCTGTTCACGCACCGAACGCACCAGTTCCGAAAGCTCAGACCCCAAAGCGACACACGGCCGAACCGGCTCAGAAAGCTTCGACAGCACACGCGACTCAAGCAGTTCCAGCCTGTCCGTCAAACTCTGGCCGCGAATATCTTTGCCTGCCAGCATCATGAGGTCAAAAACGTAGTAGAACAGGTCAGGATGAGTAGAACCATGATTCTGGAGCAGATTGAAAGACGGACGCCCATCCTCGCCAAGCGCCACAATCTCACCGTCGATCACCGTCTCATTCGGCAGCTTGCCAAGCGCGTTTGTAAGCAAAGCGTACCTTAGCGTGAAGTCGTTATCGTTACGAGACCGCAGGTGCAACACACCCCCCGACTTGAATGCAATCGCCCGAAAACCGTCCAGCTTCAGCTGATACAGCCACTCCGCCCGCTCCTCAGGCAGCGCCGCCACCGATTCCAGCAGCATTGGCTCTATAAACCCGGCTTTCGCTTTAACAAGAGGCACGACATCAGTCTCCCCCATCGACCACCGCCAGCTCCTCCCCATCGCTTCGACAGCAATATCGTATGCTGTTCATGTTGAAGCAAATCGGTAAACTCAAG
>CBAAAA010000562.1:0-3170 GCA_964658695.1 uncultured Solirubrobacteraceae bacterium
TGTTGAACCAGGTGGTGTTCACGCCAAGGTTGCCCGCAGAAGGATTTCCCACCAGGTTGGCGCGTTCCGTATTGCATCCGCAGACGTTAGCGACCGAGTTGCTGGCATCAACCTCGTACGGGAACCCGGAACCAAGTTGAACGATGCCGTTCAGCAACCATCCGCCTGCGACGGTATTGACGACCCTGTTGACATTCCATTTGGATTTACCAAAGGGTGATTCAGCCGTGAAAGACGCTGAAAATACCTGCTTCTCGTTGAAGGTTGATACACCCACGTCCGGAGCACGATTATAGACGTTTTGAACACTGCAGTCGGCTCCGATGTCCGCCGAACAACCGTCGTCGGTAGAACGCGAAAGTGTGTACGACAAAAGGAACGCCAGTCCTTTGGAGGCTCGCCGGTTCACGCTGACCTGAAGAGCGTTGTAGCGGCTATTGCCTACGCTCTGGTCGAACCATTGCGGAAGCATGTAGGGGAAAGGCTGACGCTGGGTATAGTCGCCCGGGCCAGGAGTGACCGCCGTGTTCTGTTCCGGACCCCAATCCAGACGGCGGCCGACGGAACCGACATAGTTGACGCTAACGATGGTATTGTTCATGACCTGATCTTCGACGCCAAAGTTCCACTGATCCATGTAAGGCGTTTTGAACTTCGGATCGACCATCCACTGACTGACCTGGGAGAAAGTGGCGGGAGGATACACCATTCCCGTACTGCCGCTGCCGAGGCCAAGCGGGTTGGAGATGAGGCCGGTTGGAATGTATTGGTTGAGCAGCGGATTGTTGATAGTGGCGACAGCCGGCCAGTTTCCGCCGAAGTTTTGGGCTAGTTGGGTGACTGCGCCCCACATATCATAAAAGCGTCCGTAGCCTGCCCGCACCGCAATCTTGTCGGTCAGCCTGTATCCCAGACCCACACGCCCCGCCCAATTAAACGGTGAGTTCTGTACGATTCTATGGTCGCTTCCCGCAACAACAACGTGCGGCGGAAGGCCGGTCCATGGCACCGGGCCACCGCCCTGCACGAAAGTCCCATTCGGGATGCAAGGTGCTCCCACGGTTGCCGAACAATTAGGAGGCACCGCAGTCAAAATATATTGACCCGTTACCGCGTCCGCGTCTCCGGTGTACAGGTCTTTGCCGGATCCGTAGATGGGAGTGAGCTTCATGTCATCGCGGAAACCAAGGTTGATCGTCAGGCGGTTCGAGACTTTCCACTGATCCTGAACAAAGAAGTCGTTGTCCCAGCCCCCATGGTTCGATTCATTCACGCCACGAATGGCCGCATTGTTGGGAACTCCCAGCAGGAACGATGCCCAGGCATTGCCGCCTACTCCCTGATTTGCTCCCAAAGCCCCGGTTTGGGCGGTACCAAAAGACTCATTGGTGTACCGGATGGGAGAGACGAAGTTATTCGTTTCAAAATCCGCGCCAAACTTGATCGTGTGTTTGCCAGTGATCTTCGCAAAGTTACCCCCATACTGAAACACATCCGCAAGCTGAGTATTTTGCAGATACGAATAGGGAGTGCTGACATACCCACTTACAGAAATAGACGGTGCGTAATTATATCCAGCATTGGTTAACATAGCCGGCGAAAGACCCGCGTTCTGGAGTTGACTGAGGAATGCCGGCGTTTCTCCCTGAAGTCCGGTGTTTTCATTGTTCATGCCATAATTGCGCCCGAAGTACACGTCCAGAATCGCAGTCGGTCCGAAGGTGTGGGTCTCATGAGCCGTTAGATTGTAGCCGAAGATAGCCGAGTCCTGGTAGCCGATCACATCGCTCGGAATATCGTACGTTTGATAGTACTTACTAAACCGAAACATCACCTGATCCGAATTGTGAATATATTGATCGCCGCGGATCGAGCCTGAGTCCTGGTCCGTCTGGCTGTGCCCGGGTTGAAACAGGTTGTTCCCATTGATAAGGGTGCCGGCGTGAGGAATGAGCCCCTGATACGCCTGCGAGATGGGGCTGATGAGCCCCGACGGGATCAAATTATTAGCGAAGGGCTGCCGGGAGTAGCTGTTGGTAGCCGCGGAGTAAGTCGTTGAGAACGGATTATAGAGTTGCTGGCTGACGTTATTACAAAGCCCATTTGTAAAGCCGGCGGTGCACAGGGCGCTAAAGTTGCCCGCGCGCTGGGCGTCGGTAGGAACCAGTGTGCCGCCCTCGTTTAGCAACCGTTGCCGGTACCCCTCGTAGGCAGCGTAGAAAAAGCTCTTATTCCGGCCGTGATACAGCTTGGGGATCAGAACGGGTCCGCCGGCCCCCACCCCGAACTGGTTCTGACGCAGTGGGGTACGGGCAGCTCCGAAAAAGCCACGCGCGTCCATTTGCTCGTTGCGCAGAAACTCCCAGAGAGTTCCATGATAATCGTTCGTTCCCGACTTACTCACGACACTTACGATTCCGCCGGTGACGCCGCCGTACTCGGCCAGGTCGTTGTGTCCCTGGGTTTTGAATTCCTGAATGTCATCGATGATCGGCTGGAAATTGTAAGTGGACAGAAATGTGTTCAGGTTATTCACGCCGTCTAGCAGGAAGGTGTTGCTGCGCACGCGCGATCCATTTATAGACGGGAATGAGAAGCTCCCTAAGGCGTTGCCGACAAATCCGCCTCCACCCCCGGAGCTCTGATCAGTGTGAATGTTAACGACTCCGGGCGTGATCGTCAACAGCTGTGTGAAATTCCGGCCGTTCAATGGAAGCTCAGTGACTTCCCGCTTGGTGACAACCGTGCCTAACTCCGAAGTGGCTGCCTCGACAGCGGCCGAAGTTGCCTCCACGGTGACCGTCGTGCTCGAACTACCCACGGCGAGGTGGAAGTCGATCGTCGCCGTTTGGTTCACTTCCAGAGTGATGTTGGGTTGTGTTTCCCCGGAAAAGCCGGGCGCGCCCGCATGAAGCGTATAAACACCCGGAACAACGTTTAGGAATGCGTACGCGCCTTGACTGTTAGCAGCTGTACTTTTGACAACGGCGGTTTGGGTATTGGTTAAGTTAACTTGTGCGTTCGGTACCGCGGCTCCCGACGGGTCGGAAACAACGCCGTTCACAGTAGCTGAAGCTTCCTGGGCATTCAATAGACCGCTCGAGAAGACGAGCAGGCCGTAAAGGAGGCAGATCCTTTTGGCATGAGATTCGGCAAACAGAGCCATGCAT
>CBAAAA010000563.1:0-3169 GCA_964658695.1 uncultured Solirubrobacteraceae bacterium
ATGCATTGTAGTTTGAGAAGCCGTTGAAGTTATCCAGGACGAGCGTGCCTATGTTCGGGTATGCTTCTCGAGCAGTAATGGATGCCGGTGTTTGTGTGAGCGGGTCACAGTTGTGCGCAGCGTTGCATTGCGTGGGCTGGTTCGGGTTGCCGCGATTCGCAAGACGGGTTCCCTTTGCGCCGTTGTAATTAAAGTCCACGGTCGTGTTCTTGAGAATGTCGCGTTCTATCCCGAAAGACCAGTTCTGGTCGTATGGATTCTTGATGTTTGCTGGCTGGACTTCTGGAAATGTTAGAGCTGCTGTAGTGACAACCCCGGTTCCAAGGTTGGGATAAAGTTGGTCCGTACTGATAAGCGTGTGTTGAGCCGCGGCAGCGGTGAGCGTGGTTGACGCCGAGTACGGCCAGAAAGAACCAGAGGCGAAATACTCATTCAATTGTACTGTGTCATAGAACATTCCATACCCGCCTCGGACAACAGTCCCGTTGTCGCCAAAGGGACGAACAGCAAATCCAAGCCTTGGCTGGAACCCATTCTTTGGGGTTGGTCCTGGACCACGCCGGCCGTTGTAGGCATAGAGTCCTCCGCCATATGTATTGACTACCTTTTGATCGGCAGCGTAAAGACCACCTCCTGCAATGTTCGGATCGAACCAAAAGAAGTCATTCTGCTCTTCATACGGGCCCGGCAAGAACTCGTAACGCAAGCCAAGGTTGAGAGTCACTTTCGGTGATACCTTCAAGTCATCCTGGAAGTATGGTGCATAGTCCCTCCAGTGAAAGTGGGGATGTATACCGGACGTTGGATTGCCCAAGGGCCCAGCCACATTAGCCGACACCAACTGTGGGTTGCCGAGTAGAAAGTCGGATATCTGGTTTCCAGAAAACTCCCCATCGTATGTGAAGCCGCCCAAGGGGCGGTTTGAGGACGTGAGCGATAGTCCCCAGGTGCGGAGCCCCATGCCAATACCGATAGAGTGAGCTCCCTTCAGCCATGACAACGAGTCCTGAAGGTCGTTTGTTCCCTGGAGGCTGCCTAAAGGTGTCAAGCCGTTACTACCAGATCCGGCGTACGAGGTTCCTGCATTCGGCAGCGTGTAAGTCGAAAAGGCAATACCCGGATAGCCGCTGTTCGGGAGGTCGAAGACGCCGTTGAGACCGAGCGCTTGAAGATCGGCGGATGGAATCACGTAAGGATTTTGAATGGATAGCGCCTCTAGGTAACCATAGCGGATTTGATTGATAAGACTAGGAGAGAATATGTGCGTGTAACTTAGCGTATAGTTGCGCGCGTCTTGTGTTGTAATTACACTGCCTACTGCGGTGAGCGAACTGGGCACGGTGGCGAGTATGTTTGAGATTGCCGCGTGAAAGAAAAGAGAGTCGTTGGTGCTGAAGTTATGGTCCATTCGATAGTTCTGCTGGTCAGTATTCGCCGGAGAGCTAACTGATCCGTTGTAATTGAAAGCTCCGGTCGAGTTGGGTGCTGGAAAGAACAGGCCCGGGTGGCTTTGCACAATCTTTCCGTATTGAGAGATGCGCCCTGCCGGAAGGGTCGTGATGCCGCCTTCCTCAGGGAAAGTCTGTGTCGGGTTCAAAGGATCGATGACGGGGAATGGAAACTGTCCTTGAAGTTCCGCTGCTGTTGGGACATTGCCAACCGCTGTAGTCTGCTGCCTAATCCGCGCGCCTTCGTAGTTCGCGAAAAAGAAGGTCTTGTTCCGGCCGTCATACACCCGAGGAAGGAGTACGGGACCACCGAGGGAGTAGCCAAACTGGTTTTGCCTGAGAGGGTTGACCGGAGACGGGGCTACATTGAAGTAGCTACGTGCATCCAGGACATTGTTTCTCAGAAACTCAAATGCTGATCCGTGCAACCGGTTTGTTCCTGACTTTGTGCTCAGGTTGATTTGGTTGACACTGTAGCCAAACTGGGCAGAATAAGTGTCTGTCTGCACTTTGAATTCCTGAATGGCATCAAGTGAGACGTTGTAAGCCGGTGTGTTGTAGCCCGTATCCATGATTGTCGTTCCATCGATCGTGTATCCATTAGAAGAACTTCGGGCGCCCCCAATCGAGATTGCATCCCCGGCGTTGTAGCGAAACGTGGACTGCTCTCCGCCTGTTTCAACTGCTCCTGGGGTGAGAAATATGAGGTCCAGAAAGTTGCGACCGTTAAGAGGAAGGTTTACAACGGTCCTCTCACCTATAACCTCTCCCACAGACGAAGAGTCTGTATCGAGTGAGAGGGCTTGAGCAGAGACTTCGAGGGTCTCAGTGGTGTGTAACTCAATAAACTGCCGGGTCTATGTGCCCGCAACTGGCATGGTGTTCAGTACAAGCGTTCACGCACTGACCTGCAGGAACCGATTCGTCATGCCTCGTGCTGTCGAGTTGGTTGGCGTAACGAAGGCATCAATGTCATGCTGCGACCTGAAGAAGTGCAGACGTCTTGTCAATGCAGACACAAGATCAGGGCTGAGTCAGCAATGTCAATATAAAAATAAGCACTCTATTGAAACTTTTTGATCCTAAGCGATAGTATTCGAGGCATTTGACGTCGTTCTGGGTCATCTCGACGGAGAAGGGAAGAGCAATACTACTGGTGACGTGAGCCCCCTGCATTCGCCCATTCGGGAATGCGATTTGGACGAGGAATGGGGATGAGCAGGAGCAAGCACACGGAGGCGGCGATCATCGCCGCGCTGAAGCAGGTGGAAGCAGGCCGCAAGGTCGAGGACGTGGCGCGGGAGGTGGGCGTGTCCAAGCACACGCTCTATGCCTGGAAGGCGAAGTATGGCGGCATGGATGTGAGCGAGGCCGAAGAGGTCAAGCCTCCGGGATGAAAACGCACGGCTGAAGAAGTTGGTCGCCGATCTGAGCCTTGATAAAGACATGCTGCAATCAGTCATAAGAAAAAACTCCCTCGGCTTGTAGCACGAAGGGCAGAAGTGAGGCGTTTGCGGGAGGAGTTCCGGGCCAGCGAGCGCAGCGTCTCCACCTCACGAACGAAGACTCGTTCGCGGGGACCCCGGTCTGCGGGCTGATGCAAGTGCCGAGAACGACGTCCGCTACAAGAGCTGCCGCGATGACGGCGAGTTGCGCGAGCGGCTAGTAGCGCTGGCCAGAGAATGGCCCCGGTTTGGGTATCGCCGGCTGCACATCCTGCT
>CBAAAA010000564.1:0-3165 GCA_964658695.1 uncultured Solirubrobacteraceae bacterium
GTGTTGAGCTGACCGTTACTAATAGCTCGTTCGGCTTGACCATAAAATGAACCCTCCGGTCTGGGTTCTTTCTCTTCCTTCTAATGCGCTTCTGCAGCTTCCGTTGCCCGTCTGTTTCTATCCTCTGTTCCCCACCAGCACCGCACCAAGTTCGTTCTGGTCCACTAACCCAGAACCCCGCTTTGGGTGATTGTAGCGAGAGGGTTCCACCCGTTCCCATCCCGAACACGGAAGTTAAGCCTCTCTGCCCCGATGGTACTGCACGCGCAAGTGTGTGGGAGAGTAGGACGTCGCCCAATTAATTCTTAAATAAACCCCGATCGGCAACAACTGATCGGGGTTTCGTGTCTAGTACAATCAAATGGAAGCAGAATTACGCTTCTCTGGGGTTGTAAATGCTGTATGGACCTTCATAAAATGATCGTCGAACTCGAGAACGAGAGGGATCGCCTGAATCAAGCAATTCTCGCTCTGGAGCGGCTCTCCGAAGGTAAAGCAAAGAAGCGAGGCCGGCCTCCGAAATGGTCTCGGCCAGATCGCTCGGACACAAACCATTTGCCCGTCGAGCCCAACAAAAACGACTTGCCTGACGTTTAAACCGAATGGAGAGTTTTTCGCCACTTGGCAAAACTAAAGCGAGTAATCGCTTAAGTAATTGTCAGGTGGCGAATCCCTGCACGCGTCATCTTTTCTTTATCCAGGACAAGTCGTCCATCCAGAACGAAAGGATTGCGCATTTTCTTAGCAATTTGCTCCCAATCCAGATCCCGATATTCATTCCACTCAGTCACTAGTACGAGCGCGTCACATCCTTCCGCTACTTCAATTGCGTTGTCGCAGATCTGTAGTTGCATAGAAGGATACTGCGCCCGGAAGCGTTCACAGGCAATCGGGTCGTGCGCTTTGACCCGGACGCCGCGATCGATTAACTTCTGCGCTATCTCAACCGCTGGCGCTTCTCGCAGATCATCGGTATTGGGCTTAAACGCCAGACCCAGCAGCCCCACGGTGCGACCCTTCAGGATCTTCAGCTCGTTCAGGAGTTTTTCCACCACCCGATCTCTCTGGCGAGAGTTGACGGTCCGAGCTGCTTCGACAATTGGCAAGTGAAGCCCGTACTCACCGGCGGTCGCGATCAAAGCGGCCGTATCTTTTCCGAAGCAGGACCCACCCCATCCGAGCCCAGCGCTCAAGAATCGCGAACCAATCCGGCTGTCGAGGCCGATTCCGCGCGCAACCTCCGAGATGTTTGCGCCGACGCGTTCCGCGAGAATACCGACCTCATTGATGAAGCTGATTTTGAGGGCGAGGAAAGCGTTGGCGGCATACTTAATGAGCTCTGCCGAAGCCAAGTCAGTGGACAATAACGGAGCAGCGCCGACATCTTCGGGACGGGGAAGATAGGTCGGTGCTTGAAATGTCTGGTCAAGAATAGGCCGGTAGAGCGTATACATCACCTCCAGCGCCCGTTGCTCGTCTGCACCCACTACAATCCGATCAGGGTACAGGCTGTCATGAAGGGCTGAGCCTTCTCGCAAAAACTCTGGATTCGACGCCACAGCAACTTCTGAGACCTTTCCAGTTGCCCGGTTTTGGATGGAGTCCCGCAAAAGCGCTCCAACCCAGTTTCCGCTACCAATCGGCACTGTGGACTTATTCACCACCACAGTAAAGGCTCCCGTCACATGCTGACCGATGGACTTTGCAGCCTGAGACAGATACTCGAGGTTGGGAGCGCCCGAAGGGGTAGGCGGGGTACCTACCGCAATAAACACCACCTCTGCCCCGGGAATGGCCTCTTCATAACTGCTCGTGAAATGAAGGTTGGGTTGCGCTTCTTCCATGACTTCTGTCAGAAACGGCTCGTAAATTGGGATCTTTCCCGCCTTCAGGTTGTTGATCTTAGTCTCGTCCGTGTCAAGGCAGGACACCTGATGCCCGATAAATGCCAGGCAGACTCCAGTTGTAAGGCCAACGTATCCCGTTCCGATAATTGCGACGCGCATATTGTTGAAATATCGTCTGTTAAGCTAATAAGGACGCAGTTCGTATCATAGCTTATCCGGCGGAAATCAAGGACATCGAAGCGTCCTGCCACCCTTGGTAGGAAGTACGTGTTAAGTATAAATACGGGAGACACTGTCGGGTTAACTACTGCGTCCCATAGGTACCGAGGTACTGAAATTTGCAGCAAGAAATAGTCAGCACGATAACAACCCCCAGCACTGAGACCGCTCTTCCGAGACTCCTCCTCGGCGATGATCATAAGATCATCCTCGACGCTCTCGGCGCCATGATGCGGTCTCAGTTCGAGGTTTTGGCGGTTGACAACAGTCAGTCGTTCATCGATGCAGTCGAGGAATTTGAACCGGACGTGGCCATATTAGACGTGAGTATGCCCGGCGGAGACGGCTTCCTCACAGCGAAGAAAGTCTTGGAGCGGCGACCGTCTCTCCCAATCGTGTTTCTCTCGATGTACTCGGATTCTTCTTACGTCGATCAGGCGGCCCAAGTTGGAGCGAAAGCCTATCTTTCAAAGCAGCTCCCTGCGAATGAGCTGCTTTCCGCACTTCATACGGTTTTGGACGGTGGGACACTCTTGAGCCCCTCGATCGGCGGCCCAAGATCTTCGGCGGGCGGGAAAAATGACTTGACTTCACGGCAGCGAGAGGTTTTGAGACTGATAGCTGTCGGGTGCAGCGCCAAAGACATTGCCAATCAACTCAATATTTCTGTAAGGACCGCGGAGTTCCACCGGGCAGCAATTATGCAGCGTCTGGGACTGCATTCAACGGCTCAGATGACGCGGTATGCAATCGCCAACAATATCTCGTAGACGATTACCCGAATACGGTGCCTGTTGACGTGGTCGCGAGTGGCGATCAGTTCTTAATAATACCCCGCGTTTGACTTTGTTGATTTCGAGCGAGTGTCTCACCCTTTTTGAAATCGTGTCAAGGAACCTCAATGCTGCTATTCTTCTTCAATCCGGACGTCTAAGATCATTCCGGGATCACTCTTGGAGCGCTACACTGCGTCGTATCGGAGCGGGAAATTTCCGGTTACTGACCGGGGCATCTCGGTCTCCAGATTATCTCGGAGTTGAGGCCGTATTGAGCTACGAGTTCAGTCATCGAAGCCCTCTGTTTCTGTCATTGTTTTTCT
>CBAAAA010000565.1:0-3162 GCA_964658695.1 uncultured Solirubrobacteraceae bacterium
ATTTGGCATCGGAAGTAAGGCTCACCTGCATCAACCGAAAATGCTTCCTGCTGTGTAGCAGGTCACAGCCCTCAGCGACACGGACTTCGTATGGGTGACCCGCCGGCCCGGCTTACAGGTTCACGCTGGTCATGCAGTTGAAAAGACGCCGACCGGGAGTAAAGTTACCCTGTCGTTGCAGCTCACCGGTCCGCTATCCGGTCTGGCTGTTTGTCTCTTTGGACGTCTAGGCGCGCGGTACATGCATATTGAGGCCGAAAGCCTTAGACAACGCTGCGGCAAGTGAAGTTTTTCTACTGGACGGCGGCTGAACCGCTTTGCAGGCTAGCCAGAAGCTGACGCGAACGTGCCAGCTCGACTCCTTCGTATTGATCGTTTGAAGACTCAAGGAGAAGTCCCTCGTGGGTGTGAATCGCCTGTTCGACCGCCGCGCGCGCCGCCTGCAAATTTCGCTTTCGCCAATAGGCTCGGGCCAAATAACGGAGGGCGTGAGCCCTTCGCGAGGACAACAATCGGTCGTTGGGATTCCTCGCCAAACCCTCATCGAAAAGACGCACAGACTTTCTCGCCAATCGTATGCTTTGCGCGCCGTCCCACCTTCCCACGGCCCAAGACAACTCGGCGTAGGCGATGGCCAAGCTGAGGTGTGCCGACGCATTGTTCGGATCCAAGAGCAACAGCTCGCGCGCAATGTCAGCATAGCGGCGATATGCGGCGGCGGCTTCCACCGGTCTGCCGAGAGAGGCCGGGTCTTCCGAATCGTAGGCTTCGCCTTCATAATTCGCCGCCTCCATTTTCAGCCGAAGGTAGGCTTGGTTGCTCGGCGCTCTTGCAAGAAGAGCATCGATAAGAGGCGCCACCCGCCGCAGTTCTTTCAGCGAATCCTGAGCGCGGCCATTTTCGCGAAGCGCCATTGCCACGAGTAACATTCCGCGATACGCTCTTACGCGCGCTTCGTCGCTTGGTTTCCGATGTAGATATTCAAAGTAGAGCCGCGCCGATTCCTCGAAGCACGGGAGCTCCTTCTTCGCATCGTCTTCCCCGTCATAGAGATCTGCGCGAGTGAGGGCGACTTTTCCCGCCAGAAGCAGCACTTCCACGCCATCAGGTTCTTCTGTGCGGAGTTCATGGAGGAGCGAAGCCGCTTCATCCAAGTTTTGCCCGGCTTCTGAAAAGCGCGCATTCAGCATCGCCAAATAGGCGAGTTCGGGGTGCAGGGACACCAGCGTCTTGCGATAGGCCGGATCCAGCGCGGCGGCGCGGCTTTCAAATGCAATCGCCTTTCTTAAGCTCTGTAACGCATCTTCGGCGCGTCCAAGGTTTGGCTGTCCGGGCAAATCTTCCGCTTGCGCGACCTTTTCGTAAACGTCACCGATCTCAGCCAACAACGTGGAGTCGTCACCCGCGTCTCGCGACAGATTGTCTAGATACCCAAGCGCAATCGTCACCATCTTTTCGCGAATCCTGGTGGAGCCGGGCAAGCGGCTCACATCGTCATGCAGCTCGATAAAGCGAGTCGCAAGTTGACGAACCTGAAGAAAGCGCTGTTGAGCAATGGCACGCTGATGTTCTGCGACGACAATTCCACCGGAGAGTCCGGCTGCCGCCAAACCAGCGGCTCCAAGTGAGAGCCACCGGCGCCGGAGAAACTTCCGCGTCTGGTACCAGGCGTTGCCGTTTCTGGCGCGAATGGGACGGGATTGCAGATAGTTCTCCAAGTCGTCCGCAAACTGCTCGACGCTCGCATACCGTTCTTGTGGGTCGAGGCGCAGAGCTTTCAGGAGAATGATTTCCAGATCTCCTTTTAGCGCAGGGGTGAGTGCGGAGGGTGACAAGATCTTTCCCGACGAAATGATCGACGCAATCTTAGACGCCGACTGGCCTTCAAATTGGCGCGGAGAGACTCCGGTCAGCAGTTTGAAAAGCACAGCGCCAAGAGAATACACATCGGTGGCGGTGCTTGACGGACCACCGGCGGCCTGCTCGGGGCTCGCATAGCCTGGCGTTAGCAATGGGCCCGTCGTCCCAAAATCGGCAACTAAATTCAAAATCTTGGCGATGCCGAAGTCCAGGAGTTTCGGTTCGCCATCCTGGGTGACCAATATATTCGCAGGTTTCAAGTCGCGATGGATCACCAGATTCCGGTGAAGATAACTCACCGCCGCGCAAACTTTGAGAAACAGGGTGAGCTTCTGGCGGATGCTGAAGTCCGTCGCGTAAACATCGATGGGCGTCCCCTCGATATATTCCATGACCAGGTAGGGTTGGCCGCCTTCAGAGTGTCCCGCATCCAGCAGCGTCGCGATATTAGGATGCGAGAGGTTTGCCAGAATTTGCCGCTCGGCGAGAAAACGCTCCCGAAAGTACCCGCGATCGCTGCCTGGTTGCAAGAGTTTGATCGCCACGCGCTGATCCAACTCGCCGTCGATACGCTGAGCCAGATAGACGGTTCCCATACCTCCTGTACCGAGGACGGACTCTAGCCGATATGGTCCGTAACATAACGCTGCGGGTTCAAGCTGCTTCAACACATGCTGTGCCATCTGAACGATGTCGCCCGGTAGCGCCGTGGGCAATTCGCCATCGAATTGGAGCAGACTCAATACTTCATTTTGTATTTCCAGGTTGACGCGATGTCCTTCGAAGTAGCGCCGGCGATCGTCGCTGGAAAGTCCGGCTACCCTGTCAAAGATCTGTTCCACGTAAGCTTTGTCGGGTTTCAGACCAGAGGTCCCCCGTAAGTGGTGTCTTGCAGCGATGTTTGAGTGGCCATCTCGCGAGCAAGCCAAGCTTGAGCAAGACGCAGTTGGCGGCGCACGAAATTTACCGGGAACCCGAGCGCGACGGAAGACTCTTCGGCTGTCAGACCACCAAAAAAGCGCATTTCGATGAGCCGTCCTCTGAGTGGATCTTGCTCCTCCAGCGCCCGCAAGGCGTCATTCAAGGCTAACAGGGAACGGTCCGGCCGCGGCGTCGGATCGGGTAGCGTGGCCAGCGGCACTTCCTCACCGGCACTCCGCTTTTCCGCGAATCCGGCACGCGCGGAATCCACTAAAATCTGCCGCATCACCCGGGAGGCGATGCCGTAGAAATGCGTCCGATTTTCGTAGTGAGGGTGTCCGTTGTATATCGCTCTGCTTTATAGCACCGAAACTCAGAATC
>CBAAAA010000566.1:0-3162 GCA_964658695.1 uncultured Solirubrobacteraceae bacterium
AGCAGGCTCCTCTCGGCCTCGCCAAATTCGCCGCGCCGCAACTGCCAAAGCGCTACCGCCTCAAGGCACCGGCTTTCACCAGGGTCGCGACGCAGCGCTTCAAGCCAATACGGGATTGGGTCACGCGTCGCATGCCGGTACTGTTCGAGATGCTGACCGATCAGAAACAGATCGTCGATGTTTTCGACGTCGGTGGGAGACGGAGGTTCCGTGGCAGGAGCTGGCGGGAAGGAATTATCGCTCGGATTCGTCGAATGGGCATAGCGCAGGACCTCCGAACCTTGTGCGTCGGACAAGACTATGGTGCATCTGTCGAGTGATTCGCCAACGGGCATAGCAGCTTCGAGATGCGCTGGAGTCGCGGGCTGCAGATCCACTGTCCAAGTAACTCTGGCTGGTGACTCGGGATGCGTTTCGAACATAGCCGAAACCACTGCGCCCTCAAATTTTTCCGTGGTGTGAATTCCAATCTGCAGTTGCCCGGCATTTTCCTCAACGTGACAAGCGGCTCTGACGTTCGCCGCATGGGCAATGCCGATTTCTCGAATTGGATACCAACATTGAGTGAACGTCTTCGTCTCTCCAGGTTCCAGGAACGAGAAGTCTGGCTGATTGTCTGTGTAAACCCCCGCCATCAATTCGATATACGGCCCGTCGCAATCTGTTAACTGCCGATCCCAGGCATAGCCGAAGTCGTGGTTGCCCCACGTCCACTGCTTCTTACCGGGAGCAATGTGATGATTCGCCACGTGGACCAATCCCGCACGGTGGCGGTGATCGTAGCCCCCAAAGAAATCCGCATCGGAATGCACCGCCATATAGCTGGTCGGAACGGGAATGTTCGCGTACCAGCGCAAATCGTTCGGTGCATAGCTACCCCGAGCAAGAAACTGGGACGGCATTTCTTCCGCGGGCACGCCCTCAACCGCTCGCTTTGCATAATCAACACCGTAGTAGGAACCCATACATAACGGGTACTTACTGATGGCCCGCTCCGCATGATCGGCTACAAAGTGGACGTCGGGTGGAAAAAATGATTGGTAGAGTTCATGCACACGTGTGGCGGCGTTCGCCCACCACAGGAATGTTTGTCGCAACCCGGTGCGGTTAAAGAGCCGTACCTTCAGCTCTAGAACGGACTTCCCTGGGCGGAGACAAACTCCATGAGCCGCCTTCATGCGCGCAAATGGGTCGTGATCGCTGCACCATATGGTAGAAGAACCGTCGTCATGCGTCTGAATGAGGGTCGCCATAGGCATGTACGTCGCAGGCCGATGGTGCTGTGGCCAGTTGAATTCGACTCCGCCAGACGCCCACGGCCCGGCTAAGCCAACCAACGCTGGCTTGATCACGTTTTGCCGATAGAAGAAGTCGTATCCGTTCGTCTTGTCCAGCCCGATGTGGATACGGCCTCCGAGTTCCGGTAAGAGCATGACGCGCAGGAACTCATTTTCAATATGCAAGGCACGCCAGTCGCGCGGGTGACTATGTTCTCCAATCCCATCAATAATCGGCAATGGATATACCTTGCCGCTGCTCCCTTGATAGACTCGGCTCTCCAGGAACATAGGATTCCGGTTTGGAGGCTGGGGTTCGTAAGTATCGATGGTGACTGATTGTTCCCAGGCCCGGACTGCGCCGTGCAACTCCGTGGGAGCATCGGGCAGAAGGAGCCGCGCGACTGTAGCCATTGATTTTTCCCTGGGCGCAAGTGCGGGTTAGAATCTCAACCGTGTACCTTAACGATTTAAGCACGGTAAGCAGCGGAGTTCAAGCTGAAACTTGGCCGACGCGTGGACGTGTACGTTGACGGGATTGATGGGTGGGGCTTATCCAGCCAGATCACGATCCGCCAGAACATCGGGAGCTTCCTGCGATTGCATGATTTCCAGGAACAATTCGAGGTTACTTTGCATGACCAGGTGGGGTGGGATCGGGTAGATACGCGGTGGGACTACGCGCTCAGTCAAATACCGGTACATTGTCTCGAACGCGATGCGGCCCTGAGACTGCGGCCGCTGATGGATTGTTGCGAGCACCTCGCCCGAGCGGATGAATGGCGCCAATTCCGGGAATAAATCCGTCGTAATGACGGAAACGCGGCCGAGGCGCCCGGTTTTTCTCAGGGTGTCCAGCACTGCCATGGAGTTCGCGGTGGTCACGTAAGCAGCAGCCACTTCTGGATACTTCATGAGCGCGTCCCGCGTCAATCTCGTTGCTTGCTCCGGCAGGTCATGGGTCTCCAACACGGGCCCGAGTTGGAGGTGATTGCCCATGATGGCGAGGCGCTCTGCGAAGCCGCGTAGCTTTTCTGTGTGGTCTACCACCCGCATATCCCCAGTAACGACCAGAACCGGGCCGGGGTCGCGAACAGTTCGAGTGAGCAGTTCGGCGGCAATGCTGCCGCCCACATGAGCGTCGCTCGATACGCTCGTAAGTCTATCCGTGTTGGGTGCGTCTGTCGCGACGCAGATAACAGGAATTTTGCGGCGCGCAGCCTTTGCGATGAGTGGTTTTAGCTGTAAGGGATTACCCGGTGCGAGAATGATTCCGTCCACCGGTTGCGATAGCGCCAGTTCGAGTGCTTCAACGTCGCCGTTTTCGAGGGTCGGGTAGTCTCGAAATTGCAAATGAACAGTGGATGCAAATGGCCGCGCAGATTCACGAATCGAATTCCGAAGCAGATCGAAGAAGGCCGCGATTTCGCGAGGCAAATGAACCGAAATCACAAGCCGTCGCCTGAGCTTCAGCAGTCGCGCGGCTACATTGGGCTTATAACCCATCGCCTTGGCTGTCGTCAGGATCCTTGCGGCGGTTGCGGGGTTGATCCCTGGGCGGCCATGCAGCGCGCGGTCCACCGTACCAATGGAAACATTCAATCTGGCAGCGATCTCTTTGATTCCGATATTTTTGAGGTCACCCTCAGCGGGGTGGTTCTGAGTCTTCGGCACGCTGCTCTTATTAAAACAGCCGGCTCACCTCATTGGGCGATTTGGCGGGGAACCCGTGTCAGGGCTGAGTCGTCGCTTCGGGGCCGGGAGGTCAGCGCGATCCGGTCGCTAGATTACGGCCCTGGAGGAGCCGCGTCTCGCGAGGCACGAAACTGGGGGCAGGATCTCGTGGGCGATTAGAGACGCAACACAGATTGCAAGAAAGCTCCCG
>CBAAAA010000567.1:0-3138 GCA_964658695.1 uncultured Solirubrobacteraceae bacterium
GAAAGACGGCAAGTCCGGAAACTGCGGCGAGCAAAACGAAGCCGGCGGATTCCATCAGGATTCCGTAGAAAGCAAAAGCGGCGTAGATAGAGATGTAAATGACAGCTAAGCCAGCACCGCTCACCCCTTGTGCAAAGATTCCTTGGTTGCGACGGATCAGCCACTCTCCGGCGGCCAGAAGCGCGCATCCCAGGAGTACGCCAAGAGATACCCCCGAAGCTGCGGCGATCAGGTTTTCATCAACCGCGTATTTGAAAAAGAAAATGACACCGATGGCGAGCGTCAAAGCCCCGACGCGATTGATGGTTTTGAGACCGAGGGCCGTTCGCGTGCGGACCGCGGATGGCTGCACAGGAGGCGGGGTCCGCTGTGTTTCGAGACGGGAGACACGCGCCGCGAGGTCGTAAACAGCAGCGCGAAGTCGCGCGATCTCGTCCTCTTCCGGCAAGCTTAGACGGTTACTTCTTCCGGTTGAGTGACGCTGTAGCGTTGCGCGACGTAATCATCGAGGAGGCCGCGGAATTCAGCCACGATATGATCGCCGCGAAGGGTAGTCGAGAGCTTGCCGTCAATATAGACAGGAGCGACAGGCGTTTCAAAAGTTCCGGGAAGCGAAATGCCGATGTTGGCGTGTTTCGATTCGCCGGGTCCATTCACGATGCAGCCCATGACGGCGACTTTCATCTCCTCGACGCCGGTGTATTTCTCGCGCCAGACCGGCATCTGCTCGCGCAGGTAGGTCTGAATCTGGTCGGCCATGTCCTGGAAGAAAGTGCTGGTGGTACGTCCACAACCCGGGCAGGCCGCGACTTGCGGCGTGAAGCTGCGGAGGTTGAGCGACTGCAGGATCTGCTGGCAGACGATCACCTCTTCCGAGCGGTCGCCGTTAGGGAGCGGAGTCAGCGAGGAGCGGATGGTGTCGCCAATGCCTTTTTGCAGGAGAACGGAAAGCGCCGCCGTGGTGGCCACGATGCCCTTCGAGCCGAGGCCGGCTTCGGTGAGACCAAGATGCAGCGGGTAGTCGCAGCGGGCTGCCAGCATTTCGTAGACGTGGATCAGGTCTTGCACGCTACTGACCTTCGCGCTCAGGATAATTTTGTCATGCGCAAGACCATAGCGTTCGGCAGCTTCAGCGCTGCGCAGAGCGCTTTCCACAATCGCCCGCATAGTGACTTCCATGGCGTCAAGCGGCTCCGGCAGCTTCGAATTCGCGTCCATCATGCTGGTGAGAAGGACGGAATCGAGCGATCCCCAGTTGACTCCGATACGAACGGGCCGATCGTATTCAATAGCCGCTTCGATCATGACCTTGAAGTTGTCGTCCTGCTTGCGGCCGATGTTGACGTTCCCGGGATTGATCCGGTATTTGGCAAGTGCGCGGGCACAATCCGGATATTTCTTCAGCAGCAGGTGGCCGTTGTAGTGAAAATCGCCAATGATGGGGACGTTGACGCCGAAGGTGCGAAGGGTATCGACGATCCGGGGGACAGCTTGCGCAGCCTCGTCAGTGTTAACGGTGACGCGGACCAGTTCGGAGCCGGCGCGGGCCAGTTCCATGATCTGGTTGACGGTAGCTGCGGAGTCGGCGGTGTCGGTGTTGGTCATCGATTGAACGACGATGGGATGACTCCCGCCAACAAGAACCCCTCCGATGTTAACTGCGACCGTTTTCCGGCGCGACGATGCGGCCATTCGAATCAGAACCTCCGTTCGGGTACGAACCCCCATTCTATCAGCGAGATGCGGGTTTTTCCGGCTCGCGGACACTTTCCGTGGACGTTGAACCGGGTTTAGACAGGTAGCGGACGCGGATTCGGAGAGTGTCCCAAAAGGCGGTGAAGAAGTCTGACGGCCGGACCTTTGAGCCGGCGATGTCGACCCAGGTTTCGAGCGGGTATTCGTAGATGCGCTGCCCGACCAGCGCTGTGTTGCCATGCTCCATCTGCAGATAGCGAGCGATAATTTCGACGTCGAAGATCCATTTAGAGAGAAACGGCTCAGCAAAAATACGCAGGGTATGCGGTTTCACAACAAACAGCTTCGCGCCGCACTGCGTGTCGTAGATCGGAAGATTGAGCACGACGGAAGCGGCGGTTGCGAAGACGCGGCCGAGATAGTGGCGAACCGGACGGCGGTCGACGTGGCGGCCGAGCAGTTTTACGCGCGAACCGAAGATCATCTCAATATCGGGCCGGTGATCCAGCACGTCAACGAAGCGGCTAAATGCGTCAAGAGGCGTGGCCAGGTCGGCATCCCAGTAGCCGATTGCATCGGGATGCAGGTTGTCGAGGGCATAAAGAAGACCATTGCGAACGGCCTCGGCTTTGCCGCGATTCGGTTTGAGCGCGAGGACCGTGACCCGGTCCGGAAACTCATCGCGAATGCGTTCGAGCGCGGGGAGTGTGGCGTCGCGGCTGCCGTCGTCTACCAGAATGAGGCGCGTTTGGTGTTGAGAGCTGATCCACTTCAGAAATAACTCGGATTGAAAGCGCCGGGCCTCGTTGTAGCAAGGCACGACGAGAGCGGTGAGCATCAGCCGCGTCCGATGTAGGGCATTTTAGTCGCCATCAGGGTCATGAACTGGACGTTCGCCGTGAGCGGGAGGTTCGCAATATAGAGAACGGCTTCGGCAACGTGCTTTACTTCCATGCGCGCTTCAGGCATTTTTGCTCCGTTCGCCTGCCAGACGCCATCGAGCATGGGTGAGGTCATTTCCGTGGCGGCATTGCCGATATCGATCTGACTGCAAGCGATGTCGAAGGCGCGGCCATCCAGAGACAGGGATTTAGTGAGGCCGGTGATGGCATGTTTCGTCGCGGTATAGGGCGCGGAGTTGGGTCGTGGGGCGTGAGCTGAGATGGAGCCGTTATTGACGATGCGGCCGCCGCGTGGAGTCTGCTCCTTCATGAGACGAAAGGCATGCTGGGCGCATAAGAAGGAGCCGGTCAAGTTCACGCGGACGACAGATTCCCAGTGTTCGAGGGTTAATTCATCGAAGGGAATGGCTGGAGCGGAGATGCCGGCGTTATTAAAGAGAACGTCGAGCCGGCCGCTGGCGCCACGAATGGTGTGAAAGAGTGCCGCGACGGATTCGGGATCAGCGACGTCTGTGGGGACGGGGAGAAGCGATCCATGGTC
>CBAAAA010000568.1:0-3133 GCA_964658695.1 uncultured Solirubrobacteraceae bacterium
AGCGCCAGCAGCCAAGCGCCGCGTAGTCAGCCCGGCCAAAAGAGCGAGAACACCTCGAGTTGTCGTATGAGATTCAGACCGTTGAGAACTTTGTTCCCCCTCTGCCTAAGCGCATTGACGAACTCTACAACGAGTCCGACTTCCTCGACCGCTGTTCCAAGCTCCGACTCCTTTGGGACTTCGGGATGGCGCTCGGCGCTCAACGCGGGAGCGGTTGATCCGATTGTGGGCTCTGCGTCAGGAATGGAGAAGCTTTCGACCCGGATCTGCTTCTGCGGCGGCTGGCAGGCTGAAAGTAAAATGTCGAACTTTTGCCCGGTTCGCTTTCGACCCAGATTTGGCCCCCGCAACGCTCCGCCATGCGCTTGCAGACGGCAAGACCGAGGCCGGTACCCTGGTATTCGTTTCGATGGAGGCGTTTAAACAACCCAAAGATGTGCTCGGCGTATTCCTGTTTGAAGCCGATCCCATTGTGACGGACACAGATGATCCGTTGTTCGCCACTTCTGAGAACCGATGTGAATCTCGGGTTGAGGAAATCGCGGTATCCGTCATCCAGAAGCCGGTAGGGGTTGAGCCCTGCGATAAAGACAGCAGACGTCCCGGCCTGACCAGACGAGCTAATTGGGATAGAAATCGCCTGAGCGATCTGAGCCGTCTCCTCAGTGTCACATAGCGAGAGTCGGACGCGGCTTACCCGCGGTAGTGATACGTTACGAAGCTGGAGTTGCCTGTATGAAATTCGGAATCAATACATTCCTCTGGTCGGCTGAGTTTTCAGAGCGGGAGTTTCCTCTGCTCGAAGCTGTTCGAGAACATGGGTTTGATGGAGTTGAGATCCCTTTGATCCATCCCGCTGAATTCAAAGCCGTGCAGATTCGGAGTGCGATCGAAGCGGCAGGTTTGGAATCCACTGTCTGTGCGGTCCTTCCTCGCGGGCTCAGCCTGATCGACAGCGATGCTCAGACCCGCCGCGAGACGATCGCGCACATCACGCGCTGTATTCAGTTAACAGCGGAAGCGGGCGCGCAAATCATGGCCGGGCCGGTGTACAACCCGGTCGGCGTTTTCACCGGCGTGCGCAGGACAGCCGAAGAATGGAAGCGCTCGGTAGAGGGCTATCGCGAACTCGGGCCGGTGTTCGAAAAGTACAACGTTCATCTGGCGATCGAGCCTCTCAATCGATTCGAAACCTACTTCCTCAACACCACCTTCGACGCGGTTGCGCTATGTGAGGAGGTCGGGCATCCGAACATCGGGATTCTGTGGGATACGTTCCACGCCAATGTGGAAGAGAAACATCTTGGCCAGGCGCTCCTCACAACAGGACGCCATCTCAAGCACGTGCACACTTGTGAAAACGATCGCGGAACGCCCGGGACAGGGCACGTCAATTTTAAAGAGGTATTTGATGCATTAGATCAGCTGGGCTACGACGGGTGGCTCACGATCGAGAGTTTTGGTTTTGCGGCAGGAGATCTGTCTGCGGCGGCTTCTATCTGGCGGGATCTGGCCGCCACCCCGGAGCAAATCGCATGGGACGGAATTAAATTCCTGAAACAGAACCATCACCCAAAGGTCACCGCTCGACAAGGAATATGATTGACCATAGCAAAGGAGTTTGTAATAAAGAAGACCTATGGCTACAGTTCTGACTGATCCAAGCAAGACGGACGTTGCGATTAGACAAACAAAGATGCTGATCGACAACAAATTTGTCGACAGTGTGTCTGGGAAAACGTTTGAGACCGCTAACCCGGCGACCGGTGAAGTTCTTGCCAAGGTGGCCGAAGCAGATGCGGCGGACGTCGATCTGGCAGTGAAGGCCGCGCGCAAGGCTTTCCATGCACAGGCTCCGTGGCGCAGGATGTCGGCGTCCGAGCGCGGCAAGTTGCTGAACCGGCTGGCCGATCTCATTGAGAAAAACATTGAGGAACTGGCGACGCTTGAGTCGTTGGATAACGGCAAGCCTCGGCATGTGGCGCTGGCGGCCGATTTGCCGCTGGTGATTGCCTGCTACCGCTACTACGCGGGATGGGCGGACAAGATTCAGGGCAAGACCATTCCCATTGCGGGCGATTACTTCTGTTATACGCGTCATGAGCCAGTGGGTGTCGTCGGCCAGATCATTCCGTGGAATTTTCCACTGTTGATGCAGGCCTGGAAGCTCGGTCCGGCGCTGGCGTGCGGAAATACAGTTGTGATGAAGACAGCGGAGCAGACGCCGTTAACCGCGCTGCGCGTCGGCGAATTAATCGTAGAGGCCGGGTTTCCGGAAGGCGTGGTGAATATTCTTCCGGGATACGGACCGACCGCCGGCGCTGCGATCTCGAACCACATGGACATCGATAAGGTTGCGTTTACCGGCTCCACGGAAGTGGGCAAGATCATCATGAAAGCGGCGGCCGACAGCAATCTGAAGCGGGTGACGCTGGAACTCGGCGGCAAAAGTCCCAATATTGTTTTCGCCGATTCAGACATGGCGCAGGCCGTGGAAGGATCGCACTTTGCGCTTTTCTTCAACCAGGGGCAGTGCTGTTGCGCAGGCTCGCGGGTTTTTGTTGAGGACAAAGCTTATGACGAGTTTGTGGAACGCAGCGTGCAGCGTGCGCGGGAACGCACCGTGGGTGACCCGCTGGATCCGAAGACTGAACAAGGGCCTCAGGTAGACAATGACCAGTTCACTAAGATACTGAGCTATATCGATACGGGTAAGCGCGAAGGCGCAACGCTGTTGTGTGGCGGCGAGCGGGTAGGGGAGCGCGGGTATTTTGTTGCGCCAACGGTGTTTACAGATGTGAAGGACGAGATGAAGCTAGCGCAGGACGAAATCTTTGGACCTGTTATGAGCATCATGAAGTTCAAGGACATGGACGACCTGATCGAGCGCTCAAATAAAACGATCTATGGTCTGGCGGCGGCGGTCTGGACCCGCGATATCGGGAAAGCGCATCATGTTGCGAATAGCGTCCGAGCCGGGACGGTTTGGGTGAACTGCTATGACGTCTTTGACGCGGGGGCGCCGTTTGGCGGATTTAAGCAGTCCGGCATTGGCCGCGAACTTGGCGAGTACGGTTTGCAACAGTACTCGGAGATCAAGACCGTCACTGTCAAGTTGTAGTTCCAGCAAGAG
>CBAAAA010000569.1:0-3097 GCA_964658695.1 uncultured Solirubrobacteraceae bacterium
AGGTAAAGATGGGGAGAGTCAAGGTCGGCATTTGGATCCGTGCTGTTTCCCTTAGGGGAATTAGCGATAAAAGTTATCCAATACCTGTGATAACCTATATCGCAGTTGAGGTTCATTATGTCCTCTACAGTCTTCGCATCGCCGCATCGCCATCAGAAATGGAATATCCAAGAGGGTGAGGTTCATGAAGTCGCCCACGATCTGGAGAATTTGAATGGTCAAGCTCTTGTCTTCATCTCCCACGCCCACCGCGATGACGAATGGACGAAGGCTCTCTTTCAAACCCTCAAGCGAGCTTCCGAACTTATCGAAGTCCTGATCGACAAGAAACAAGAGAGTAGCTGGGATGCTCTGCTAGAAGCACTGACACCCGATCTTCCCTTAACCTCAAACCGATTGATCGAGGCCAAAATGATGGCTCAGGCGATGAAAGAGATATTGGAAGGCGGCGATTTCGCAAGGGCTGCTGACATTGCCGAGGTCGGACATTTCAGCAAGACGAACCCGAGTTCCCAACCAAATCGATGGAAAAAGGCCGGACTCATCTTTGCAGTGCCCTACAAGGGAGCAGATCTTTATCCGTTGTATGCCTTAGAACTCACAGAAGGAGCCAAACCGCTTCCGATCATGGAAAGTGTTTTAAAGGTTCTGAGAGATAAAGATGATTGGCAAAAGGCCTTTTGGTTCTCGAGTGTCAACACTTACCTCAAGAACAAATCGCCGAAAGAACTCCTAAAATCCAAACCTCAGGAAGTCCTAAGGGCTGCCAAGATTGAGGCTGCGGGTGTCCAGCATGGATAGGCGAGGCGCATATCAAAGCTCCCTCAGGCAAACTCGAAGTAACACTCCTTTCCTGGGGCAAGGGTGAGACTCTTTACCGCGTCCACCCCTCTATCTACGGTAGCGCCCAGTTCAATCTGTCGTCAGGCGGGGATGCGAGATTCAGCCCTTTGCTCGACGCTGCGGGTACGGTAATCCCGACGATCTACGCGGGCACTACTCTTGATTGCGCATTGATGGAGACGGTCTTCCATGACGTTCCCTTCACGGCAGGACCGAAGATGCTGTCGAAGGCCACTCACGTCGCCGGCAAGGTGTATTCGCAACTCAGCATCGGCCGCGATCTCCAGCTGATCGATCTCTCGGCAATACCGCTGCACAAGCTCGGGATTTCTCGAAAGAATCTGATTGAGTGTGACGGCACGCAGTACTCCGAAACCCGGGCCTGGGCTGAAGCTCTGCACACGCAACAACCGGATGCAGACGGACTCACTTGGACATCGCGGCAAGCTGACCCTGCCCGTGCGCTTGTCCTCTTTGGAGACCGCGTTGACTCTTCAGTTTTTGGCGTAGCTGCGTCTCCCGCCTCGTTATTGCTTCCTGACGGAAGCGGGATTCTGGACGTTTTGACACTCGCACAACGGTTGGGCGTGCTGTTGACGCGCTGACTAATCAGTTTGTAGGAAAGACTAAGGGCTCTTGCCATACAGATCAGCGTAGGGTAATGCAGTTCTGCATTACTCTGAATAGCGAGGTCGTGTGAGATATGGCGTTGTTGAAAGTCACCGAACGCGGTCAGATCACTCTGAACAAAGCGGTGCTCCAGCACCTGGGAGTTGAGCCAGGGGGCAAGCTAGAACTAAACCTGATTCCCGGGCACAAAGGGTTCCTTGAAGCTGCAAAACCGGGCAGTGACTGGGCCTCTGTGGCCGGAATGCTGATGGGCAAAGGGAACAGCCGGGTACTCTCCATCGTTGAGCTGGATAACGCCATTGCGAAGTCCGGCGCAGAAGCGGGAACCGATGTTGAGGATTAGTGCCGATGCCAGCGTTTTGGTTCGTATCCTGATGCTCGACAACCCCCTACAGGCAGAATAGGCACAGGCTCTCCTTGCCGGGGCAGATTTCGTGGCAACCGGGGTGAGAGCTCTCTGCGAACTTACGTGGGTGTTGACCCGCACATATGGTCTAAGCCGTTCCGAAGTTGAGCATGCGATTCGCGGACTCATCGCAATCAAGAAGCGCACGAACTTGAGCCCCTAATAACCGGCACTCGAACCGGCGAGACATAGCTCTGCACTCGGTGCAAGTGTTCCATATAATAAGCTTGAGTACTCCATGGAACCGGCAAATACCACTTCGCTCTACGCTCCATCGTGGATGGAGCCAATGCTCCCGTCAGAAGGGCAAAGGGAGATGGAGGACTCTGCCTTCGAACTCATTTCTAAGGCAAATGCCCTCGCCGGCCAGGTCCATCCCATTGTCACTGCAGCGGTAGGGGATCTGGTCAGGTCCATGAACTGCTACTACTCCAACCTGATTGAGGGGCACGACACACATCCACGCGATATCGACCGGGCTCTTCACCAGGATTATTCAACCGAGCCCAAGCAGAGGGCTCTTCAGCTTGAGGCTGTGGCCCATATCGAGGTCCAGCGGGCGATTGATGAAGGAGCCGACCCAAAGGAGTACCCAACCGCAGCCGCTTATGGGATTTGGCTACATAGTGAGTTCTGCCGCCGTTTGCCGGATGAGCTCCTATGGGTCGAGGATCCCGACCAGTCTGCCCACATCCAGCTCGTTCCTGGCGAGTTGCGCCAGGGAGAAGTAGTTGTTGGACGGCATCTCCCCCCTCCGGCTGCTTCTCTTTCGAGCTTTTTAGCTCGATTCGAGCAGGTCTACAACCCTGCAAGTTTGTCCAAAGTTCGCCAGGTGCTGGCTGTTGCAGCAGCTCACCATCGCTTCCTGTGGATACACCCGTTTTACGACGGCAACGGTCGTGTGGCACGCCTCATGTCCCACGCATGGCTCAAGCGCTTAGGGGTGGGAAACAGCCTATGGTCTGTAGCGCGCGGACTTGCTCGAAACGTGAACGAATATAAAGCACTCCTCATGGCTGCAGACAGCCCACGCCGAAATGATCTTGACGGACGTGGGAACCTCTCACAGGCCGCCCTCAACGACTTCTGCCGATTCTTCTTACGTGTGTCCGTCGATCAGGTCGAATACATGAGTTCCATTCTGCAGCCGTCTGAGTTGCTCAGGAGAATGGAAATCTATGTGGAGGAGGAAGTCCGGGCAGGGCGACTTCCAAAAGG
>CBAAAA010000570.1:0-3090 GCA_964658695.1 uncultured Solirubrobacteraceae bacterium
TCAACATGCTGCTCAGCGGCTCGGCGTCGAGCACGAATCCCCGCAGGTGCTGGTTTTAGCCCGAGGCAAACTCCTGGCTTCCGCTTCACACGACGGGGTCACCAGCGAGTTTCTCGCCGATTCACTTCGCGGCTTGCCCGTCTAAGGTCTTTACCGACCGTAGTTGGCTCAACTGCACCAGGACCGTGTCCCACCGCTTACGTTCTTTTTTGGTCGCGAACGGCAACGTCAGATTGGCATAATACCCCAGGACCGTATCCCGAACTGGGGGCGTCACATCCGCAAAGTGTGCCTCCGCCAACTGGTTAAGCCAATACGCATAAGTCTGGTCCTGCAACTTGTATTCGCCCGGCGTCATCGTCGTTCCAGTGTCAAAGTTCAGGTTTTCCAGCGGCGGCCCGCCAACTTGAATCCCGGCGAGTTGGTCCCGGTATCGGCTGAGGGCGGCATTGAAGCTCCGCCTGAAGTCTTCTTGCACCGCTGGCGTCAAAGCTTTGAAACGCAGCGTGTTCAAGGGACCGATCGGCGGCAGAATCTTCAACAGAAAGCCTAGAAATCGATCCCAGGCGGAGGGCCTGTCATACTGTTTCCCCCACTCGCGCTCGTAACTCGACCGTCTCATGGAGTACAAAAAATGCCGCTTCGTAATCCCCGGCCGGGAGTGCCGGATTTCTGCCTCATGCTGAGCCCACGCCACCCGCGTCGCCAGTGGCACGATCGTGCTCACCGTGTATCGGTACGACCCGATCGACTTCGGCAGGTCGTTGAACATCGCGCTCATCGGAAATCCGTACGTCTCCAGAAACGCCCGTTCCAGCAAGGCCGACGCTACCTTAAAGCCGATGAAATCGTGATACGCCTCTGGCGCATAGTTGCCCTTGGCGACCTCCAGCACGTCGAACCCGAACTCCGTCTTCAAATGCTTCGACGGGTTATCCTCATACGTCAAGGGCGTCCCATATTTGCGCGCCAGTTTCGGATACAACACCCCTTCGCCCACATTCGTCCCGATCGAGTGCCCATCGCAGTCCCCGCCAAAGTGAGACAGCGCTCCCAGCGCAAATGCCATCTCGTTTGCGTCGCCTGCATCGGCCAGCAGTGCGGCTATAAAATCGCCCGCCCGAACGTAATGCGTCAGATCGCTGAAATAGCCGTTTCCGTGCGGATAGAACCCCATGTCCTGGATGATTGCGCCGCCGTACGCGTACGCATGCGCGTCCTTCAACTCTTCGGGCGGAGTGTTCGCAAACCTCGCCAGAATCATCGGCCGCAGAATCTCGTCCCACATGGCGTCGATCATGGCCTGATGGGAAAGCACCGAATAACATTCAGAAGATTGTGTCAGCAGAAGGGAGAAAAGAAGAGCAGCAAGAAAGCGCATTCAGAGATCGCGGCGCGTAGCAGCGAGTCCGTTCTTACTGTATCCTTCTCTCGAATGCGCCTCGCTTTTCGACTCCTCGCTTTTTTTGCAATAACGTCCGCCGCAGCAGTACCCACTCAGGATGACACCGATATCCGCGCACTGATCGCCCAGTATGTGGACGCCCGCAATCACAACGATGCCTCGGCTCTGCGGGAACTCTTTACTCCCGATGCCGACCAGCTCGTGTCTTCTGGCGAATGGCGTCGAGGCCGGGATGCACTCCTGTCAGGCGCGATGGCCAGCTCCAAAAAAGAGAACGGCCACAGTTCGGTCGTCCTTGAATCGGTCCGCCTGATCGGCTCCGACGCCGCCATCGCGGACGGCCGCTACGAAACAGTTACTGCCCGAAACTCAACACCCCGCAAGATGTGGTCCGCCTTCATTCTGGAAAGAACTGTCACAGGCTGGCGCATTACCGCCATCCGCAATATGCTTCCGTCTGCCGCTGTCCCGTGAAAACAAGAAGGGTGCGGCCGCGGATTACTCCGCGCCGCGCCCGAATCACTGCACTGACAATTTACTGGGTGATTTCGACGTTCACCGTTCTGGGTTTCGCAACTTCTTTTTTCTGCAGCGTCACCGTCAGAACGCCGTTTTTGTAATCGGCTTTCACCTTTTCAGCATCCACCGTTTCCGGCAGGCTGAACGCTCGCACGAAAGTGCCGTACGCACGCTCAATCCGGTGATACCCCTTGCCGTTCTTCTGCTCTTCGAACTTACGCTCGCCTTTCAGCGTCAGCGTTCCGTTCTCGATCTGAATCGCGACATTCTTGGCGTCGATTTCAGGGACATCGGCCTTCAAAACTAACTCGTTCTCGTTCTCAAAGATATCGACGGCCGGAGTCCAGGGCCGGGCATTCCCGGGTTCGCTGAACAACCTCGACAGCGAATCCTGGAAAACGCGCAAACCGGTCGGAAAATCCTCCAGCTCAGAAGCGAAGGGATTGTACTTGATAACTGGCATAGCTAATAAACCTCCAAAGTTCGTGGCCATTTATCTGGCTACAACTAGATCATATAATCTGCGTCGTAGGTTGTCAAGTCTTTTTCTGCACATCCGAATCTCCGCCTCTCATCTCTCCCTCGTATGCCCCCACTCACCGAAGGCGACCAAGCCCCAGAGATTTCTCTCGATACCGACTCGGGCGAGCACTTCCTGCTCTCCTCCTTGCGCGGCAAGAATGTCGTCCTGTACTTCTATCCCAAAGCCGACACCCCCGGCTGCACCACCGAAGCCTGCGAGTTCCGCGATACCTCCCCCAGGCTTACCAAGGCCAACACCGTAATCGTCGGCGTCTCCCCCGACACCACCGGCGCGCAGGCAAAGTTCAAGCAGAAATTCGACCTGCCGTTCTCGCTTCTGGCCGACCTGAACCACGAAGCTGCGGAAGCCTACGGCGTCTGGAAAGAGAAGAGCATGTACGGGAAGAAGTACATGGGCGTCGACCGCACCACCTTTGTCATCGCTCCTGACGGCGCCATCAAGAAGATCTTCCCCAAGGTCAAAGTTGAAGGCCACGCCGAGCAGGTTCTTGCCGCCATCGGCTAACGACAGTCGCCGATACCCAGCCCGTCCGGTGCTGGGTGTCGGCGCGCTGATCATTCAGGAAGGAAGGGTACTCCTTGTGGAGCGAGGCCGGCCGCCCTTAGCCGGCTACTGGTCGCTC
>CBAAAA010000571.1:0-3084 GCA_964658695.1 uncultured Solirubrobacteraceae bacterium
ATCGTCACGACTCTCACGAATTACGCTCTCGACATGCTGAAAAACACCGAACAACCGACCGGCTTCGACTTCATGGGATGGTTCGCTTATCTGGATTTTATGGCGTTACTGGCCGGGGTGTGGCTGTTCTGTAGCGGCGTGACACTCATCGCTCACGTGGCGCTAGGGTTCGGGTCTTTGGCGGGTCCTCTCTTCATCCCGTTCTTCGTATGGCCGGTCATGAGTTGGCTGTTCTGGGGGTGGATTCGATTCATGGTGACGTATGCGCTGTATATCTTCAGTTCCTCCGCGATTGTGTATCTGTACGCCAATTGTGTACTGTATTTTTTCACCAACTTTGTCAACGGGGCGCTCTCGGGAGGGATCTACAAACTCGGTCCACTGGAGGCACTGGCGATCCCGTTCCTAGTCCTGCAACTCATCTTCGCCATCTGCTTCTGGCAGTGCCATTCCTGGGCACGCGACATCGCCACCGGCTCCGCCAGTGTGGGCTCGTCCGTCAGCGGCGTGGTCGCGGGAGCCACGATGAAGATCCTCGCGGTGTAAAGGAAAGCGAATGGATATAGAACAACAACCCAAGACAAATTACGACAACGCGAGGCGCAGGCATTACGAATACTACGCGCCCGCGATGGTGAATGCCAACTGGTTTCGCCTGACGACCGGGGGCCTGCTTCTCGCCGTTATTCTGCTGGCACTGGGCAACATCAGCACCCATAAGGCGCTGGCGAAACAGAGGGTCCTGGTGCTGCAGCCCTCCGTCAACGGGACCATGGACCCGATCAAGTTTGTGAATCTCGCCGACTATAAAGCGGACCCGAACTCGATCAAGGGAGCGGTCATGAACTGGGCGATTCGCTACTACGCCCGCAGCCGGGGGCGGATCGCGGTCGACCGCGCCGACAGTCTCTTGTTCTTCGATGAACTGGTGAAGCGGCAGATCATGCACAACGACCAGGAGAGCGGATGGCTGCAGAGTTTTCAGAACTCCGGCGGGGCGGAATGCCGGGTAAAACTGGAGCGGGTTCTCATCGGACCCGACACGATCCGCGTCGACTTCCAGAAGCAATTCTGGCTGAATGGCCGCGAGAGTTCCGAGCGAGCCGAAGAGTGGACGTCGCAAGTCCCCTATCATTTTCTGACCAACAAGGAGGTGACAGAAGACATGTTATTTCTCGATCCTATCGGCCTGCGGTTCTCGCAGTTACCGACCGAAACGCCGGGGTTTAAGCAATGAACTGGAATGACTCACGCGTGCAGGGGCCGCGCATCAAAGAGGATGGATTCGCCGATGTCCTGGAGTTCTTGAGGCCCATCCAGCACCTGATCGACAACGAAGAAGTGACGGAGATCATGGTCAACTCCGACCGCTCTGTCTGGATCGAAGTCGTCGGCCAAAAAGCACCGGCCTGCATCACGCTTCCGGCGAATTGGCTCAACGCGGCACTGGTGCGGATCGCACGCGCCGACAATCATGAACCGAGCGAGGACAACGCCATTGTGAATTGCCGATTTGGGGACGGAAGCTCTCGCATCTGCATGGTGTTCCCGCCCGTCAGCCCCGATGGCCCTTGCTTCTCGTTGCGAAAGTTTAAGCCGCAACTATGGACCGCCACCGACTTAATTGAGCGAGAGGCGCTCACGGTAGAAGCCTATCTGATTCTCAAAAAGCTGGTTGCGGAGAACAAAAACATTCTCATTTCTGGCGGTGTTGGCACGGGGAAGACGACCCTCTTGAACGTGCTGGCGCTCGATATCCCATCGAGTGAGCGCATCTTATTGCTGGAGTCTCCAAGTGAGATCCGGCTGCCGCAACCAAATCAGCAGCGACTGCAGGCCGATGAGCAGTATGGTTTCGGCCAACTCATCAAAGACGCCGCGCTTCGTCTCTCTTCCGATCGCCTGATTATGGGCGAAGTCCGGGGCGAAGAGGCTCACGACCTTCTCCGCGCCCTGAATCTGGGGATGCGTGGATCGTTCGCGACGATCCATGCGGATCATGCCGACGAGGCGTTGTTTACGCTGGCATCGCTCGCCAGTTCCGCCAAACCGAATCTGCGACCAGACTTTATTCGGCAGCAGACTGGGAAGGCAATTCACGTCGTCGTGCACGTCATCAGGAGTGGATCGGGACGACGTTTCGTGTCGGAGATTCTGGCCGTCAACGGGTATGACGACGCGTCCGGGATCTTCGTCACAAATTGTCTCTATAAATCAGAAGGCGGTCAACGAAATCTGCCCAGAGAGGTGAGTTAAATGCCGGGACCAGTGAAAGAGTATACGGATGCACTCCGCGAACTCGATGACTACACACGTGGCGAGCGGTGGGCGCGCGAGCAATTTGAAAGCTACCGCAAAGAAGCGGTAAATGATGTCTACCCTCATCTCGACCTCACTCATAGCGAGGCAGTCCAGTGGGCCAAGATGCGCGTTATGGAGGATCACGACGTGAACGAAGAAGGCAGGCAGTCTGCGGCAGAGAGCACACGCACCCCGGAGACAGACTATGCCGAGTATCGGGCCGCCAGGGACCGGCTGGCTGAGCTCGAAGGACCAGACAAGGTCCGTTATGTGGAGGCGCTGGCCGCCAAAGAAGGCGATGTTAGTCTTCCGGCCTGGACAGCGTATCTCGAAGAGGAGTCGGCCTGGGCTGAAGAGGAACTGGCGGACCAAGCTGAGGGCCGCGAAATCGCCGCCGATTACGACCTATAGAAATCCCATGTCAAAGCCCATCAACAAAACATTTCCATCTGCAGTCCCCGAAGGCTTATGGCTCGGAGCGCTGGTGGGGCTGGTCTCGATCCTGCCGCTTGTGGTGGGCTATGGCAAGTTGTTCCTGCCGCCAATCCAGGGGTATTACCTGAAGTCCTACATCAAGCTCTCTCTCGGCCGCACCAAAGGGGCATCGGATAAGGGTCACTATCCCATGCTGGTAGCGGTCGCCGGGACTGGAACCAGCCTGGGGCGATGCACCTCCAATCTGCCTTGGCTGGTGTACCGCGAAGACAAAGATGTGACAGCGGAAACGGTCGCCTCCGTCGAGCGCTGTACGGCGGAAAATACTCCGGCGGATATGAAGCTCTG
>CBAAAA010000572.1:0-3081 GCA_964658695.1 uncultured Solirubrobacteraceae bacterium
CCTCATGAATGGCTCTCGCAATCACTTCTTTCCCGGTGCCTGTTTCGCCCTGGATCAAGACAGCGGAGTCCACTGGTGCAACCCTCTCCACTTCTGTCAGCACTGCCCGGAATTTCGGACTGAACCCGATCAAATCTAAGATAGCCATTATCTTCTCCTTGTTTGGACTAACGGTTTAGACCAACAGCGAAAGGTTGCCTGCTCTTCCGCTGCAACTCTGTGACAACACCGTCGGGCGTGGACCTGGATACCAAATAACTTACGAAGATTTTGCCAGATCACGTTCTTCTGTCACTGATTGTGGCGGGAATCCCGCCTGGCATCGCCCCCAGATAGATCTCGATCGGATCCCTCGATGGTTGCGAGGCTGATCCCTCTCTAGAGGGATGGCTTCCTCCCCCGAGTGCGATCTCCCATTTCGAAGCGCTTTCTTCCGAAAAGGCGAGCGTCGATGGACCATGCTCCAGGGCCGAGCATCGCTACACCAGCTATTACCACCGCCAAGAAGATGTGAATCAAGCGGCTGTCGGGCTGTGAAGAGTTCAGCGAGAACGCGATCCATAACTCATCAAACCCGATGAGCACTCCCATTACGGGGGTCCACAAGCCAACCAGCAGAAACATGCCCCCGGTCGCCTCAATAAAATGCAGAGCGACGGTGATTGATGCTCCGAGTGCGCCAAAGAAGCGGCTGACGCCAAGATAGATCAGAGCGAGACCGACGCCAAGCCGCAGCAGCAAAAGGCCGAACCCGGGCAACCTATTCGGAAAAGTCGAAAATAGACGTTGCAGAACTTATCCCATCCCGATGGTATGGAATCTGCACACGCCTCGACACCCTAGAAAGCGCTCGTGCTCGTCCCTCTTTTGAGGGATATTGGCGTGCCTATAAATCTATAACCCCGCGCTTTAGTGCTATTGTGACCGCATGAGTTCGGTCGTTCGCGCCCAGTTTGCCAAGAATATTCTTGACGTGATGCTTCACAGTTTCCTCCGTGAGCCGGAGCTGCGTAGCAATCTCCTTGTTCGCATTCCCAGCAGCGATTAGCCGCAGTACGTCCGTTTCACGCGGGCTCAAGCCGTCATCGGTGGCATGCTCGGCGATTCCGGCGGCAACCTCAGAGGACACGCGCTTTTGGCCCGCATGCACCGCACGAATCGTCTCGAGTAACTCCCTTCGCAACATGTCCTTCAGTAAGTAACCCCGAGCGCCGCCTCTGAGAGCACGAGAAACCTGAACATCACCGGCATAACTAGTCAGTACGATGATTCGCGCATCGGGGAACTCACCGCGAATCGCACTCAACGCGTCGATGCCGCTCATCTCTGGCATTTGCAAGTCCATCAGCGTGACATCTGGGTGATACTTTCGGAACAAGTCGACCGCCTCACGTCCATTGCAGGCTTCGGCGATCAATTCCATATCCGATTGCCTCGCGATCAGCGCGGCGATGCCTTCGCGGACAACGGGATGGTCGTCTACTGAAAGAACACGTATCACAATTTCATTCAGCCTTCTCCCGGAATAGCCGAAAACGGGAGCGACCGGGCCGTTTACCGTAAGCAATCGAGCCTGGAACGTTCACATCGATCTCCGTCCCGGTTCCGACTCCGCTCCAGATATCCAACTTCGCACCGATCCCTTCGGCGCGTTCACGCATTCCAGGCAGACCGTAGTGGCCCGGACGACCATCATCCAGGATTGCAGGTGCAATGCCCTCTCCGTCATCCCGAATTCGCAACCGGAATAGCCGTTCGGCGTAGGTAATCTCCGCTTCAATATGACTGGCCCGGGCATGAATGAAAGCATTGCGAAGCGCCTCGCGAGTAATGCGGTAAACCTCGTCTCGAACGATCGGATGCAATTCTCGCGTCTCGCCTTCCACCAGCAACTCGAACGTCGCGGAGCCTTCGCTTGACAGTTCGTCGCCCATGCCTCTGACCGCGCGCGCCAGGTCGTTGCTGACGGTTGTAGTCAAACGCAAATCGTGGACGGCCTTGCGACCCTCGGCGACGACCTGATCCGCGCGGTCGAGGGTTTGTTCGAGTTCCTCCTTTGCTTCTCCCTGTGGAAGCAAATCATCTAGCGCCTGAAGGCGGAGCATCAACCCTTGAAAGCCCTGTAACAGAGTGTCATGCAGATCTCGGGCGAGTCGGGTTCGCTCACCGACACGCTCCTCCAGCCGCACGTTGAATGCCCTGGCGATCTGATGGAGCCGAAACCGATAGAAGGCCCACAGCAATGCCAGAAAAGCGGCTGCGCACGACGCCTGGAACCAACGGGTCTGAAAATATGCCGGAGCGATGGCGAAATCTAAGGATGCACCAGCCTGGTTCCATACGCCGTCGTTGTTGCAGGCAATCACGCGAAATTGATACGACCCAGGCCCCAGGTTGCTGTAGTAAGCCTCCCGGCGCGTACCGACGTCCTGCCATGCCTTATCAATTCCATCCAGCTTGTAGCGAAAACGAACTCTCTCTGGCACCGATAAACTCAACGCGGTGTAATTGATTTGAACATTTGCGGTGTACGCGGGGAACTGCAGATCGGCCAATCGCAAATATTGCGTACCATCGGTAGACACAGAGGTAATCGAAATGGGCGGCGGGACGGCATTTTTTCTTAATGTCTCTTTGGGATCAATCCAGGCGAGGCCTCTTGTCGCCGTGAACCATATCCGTCCGTCTGTTCCTTGTAGTGCCTTTGGATATGGATATATAGTTTCAGTTGATCCCGGAAGGCCATCGGATGAATCAAATCGCTGACATTGAAAGCGATACGAGGGATCCCGCAAAGCCCGGTCTACCTCATCTCTCGAGGCGTGAACTATACCTCGTGCTGCATTGAGCCACAGCCCATTGTTCCCGGCATCGACTATCCCCGTAACATCCTCATCTTCTAAAGAATCCAAAACCGCCCGTCTAATGATGCGAAAGTGGCCCTTGTCGATCAGCACCAGACCACCTGCGCCGCCCGCCCATATCTCCTCCGGAGCACGTTCGGCGAATGCCTTGACATAGCGAAGCGGGCTATCCGGTTTAACCGAATAGTCCACGACGGTTCCTCTGTCCATTGCGATG
>CBAAAA010000573.1:0-3076 GCA_964658695.1 uncultured Solirubrobacteraceae bacterium
GGTCTTTCCGGTATGCCAGCGCCGGGATGCCAAGGGTGGCCAACGGGCTTCGCTTTGACCGGCGGATTCTGGTGGACCGCGGCGACGTCTTTGAGGAAGAACGCCGATACGAGGCACGGAAGCACGCTGGCGTCTTGCGAGTTCTTGAATATGCAAATCATGCGGATGCCGGGACATACAGCAAAGCCATTCAACTCGCGAAACAAGGCGGCACGGTTCCCGACATCACAGCAACGCGCCGACCGGGAACTTTGAAATACGGGTTCGGGATCAACGCCGAACAGGAGATTACAAAAGACGTTGGCGTATTTTGGCGGCTGGGCTGGAACGATGGGAAAACGGAAAGCTTTGCCTTCACTGCGATTGACCGGTTAGCGACCGGCGGGATTTCAGTGACCGGACAACGGTGGAGGCGGCCATTCGATACGGTAGCGACCGAGTTGACGGTCAGCGGGCTTTCGGCTGTGCACGCGCAGTATCTGGCTATGGGCGGACATGATTTTCTGATCGGTGATGGGCGCCTGCAATACGGGCCGGAATACATTTCCGAAAGCTACTACAGCGCCCGGCTGTTTCCGGGATTTTTTGCCAGCGTGGATCTACAGCATGTTGCGAATCCGGCGTATAACCAGGGTCGGGGGCCGGTTTGGATCCCTTCTATTCGTCTTCACTGGGAATGGGGCAAGGACACGCTGCCATTCACGCATGCAAAGAGCTGAGTTAATAGTCGGCTGTGACCAAGGCGTCCTCAGGATAGGCAACCATGCCGAACTCCGGCACGTCGAGCCCGGCCTGCTCGACTTCAGGAGCCACACGCAGGCGCTTCCACTTGTTGACGAGTGAGAAAACGACGAAAGTTGCTCCGAAGGCCCAGACCGCGCAGAGGGTAGCGCCACCGAGTTGAACAGCAAACTGACGCACGTCTCCGTGTAACAATCCGGTCACGCCCTGGCCAGCATGTCCCAGATAAGTAGAGGCGCCGACACCGTTCCATCCGCTGCCGTACGTGCCGTCAGCGAAGATGCCGACTGAGACTGCTCCCAGCCAGCCGCAGAGGCCGTGCACCGATATGGCCCCACACGGGTCGTCGATCTTCACCACACGCTCGAAGAAGAGAACGCCCAGGCAAACGAGAATACCGGCAAGAGCGCCGATGATCATGGCCGACGTGTGGGACACGAAGGCGCAGGGTGCGGTGATGGCGACCAGTCCAGCGAGCATACCGTTGCAAGCCATGGTGATATCGGGTTTACCGAAAAGCCGATACCACAGCAGCATGGCCGCGGCGGAACCGGCGATAGCTGCCAAGTTGGTATTAACGGCAACGACAGAGACGCGAAGATCAGTGGCTCCCAAGGTGGATCCGGGATTGAAGCCCATCCATCCAAATAGCAAGATGAACGTTCCTGTGACGACGTAAACCAGATTGTGTGCCGGGAATGCACGAGGCTTTCCGTCCCGATCGTATTTCCCGAGACGCGGACCGAGAATCGTGGCAAGCGCCAGGGCACAGAATCCACCCACCGCATGGACGACCGTCGAGCCGGCGAAATCGACGTAGCCGTGGCCCAGATTCCAGGTAGAGCCCAACTGCGACAACCAGCCGCCACCCCAGACCCAGCAACCAAAAACGGGGTATAGAATGGCTCCAATAAAGAGTTCGCAAAGAAGGAATGCCCAGAAGCTGATGCGCTCGCAGATAGCGCCGACGATGATGTAGCCGGCGGTCTCCATGAAGACAAATTCGAACAGCGTGAGAACGTCACTCCCGGCGTCGTAGGCGGGACCGGTCAGAAAAAATCCTTTGCCTCCGAGGAATCCCCACGCGCCACTTCCAATGAGGAAGTGATTCAGCGTTGGAACGCCACCGATATTGCCGGGCGCCGCATTGATGGCGATGGCGCCAAACTGGAAGGCGTATCCGACGACGTAATAGGCGAGAGCAGCAAAGACATACGCGGCAAAGTTCAGCATCATCAGATGCCCGGCGTTCTTCTTTCGAACCAGGCCGCAGGTCAAAAGCGCAAATCCAGCTTGCATAAAGAGCACCAGGTATCCGGTGTTCAGAGTCCAGGCAAAGTTAGTCGCCACTCTGATGTGACCGACGTCGTCTGCGAGCTTGGCAGCCAGCGGTTCCTTCAGCGTCTGCGCCTGGTATTCGTCGAAGCTCTTCTTGGCTGCCGGGTAATCAGGAGCTTTTTTATCCGTGGGCTCGACCACGACAAAAGGGTTCCCGGCTGCATCGATTGCGTTGGTCTTGTCCCCGGTGGCGATGCCGGCTGGATCAGGTTTAGGGTCCTGGCCGAAACAGAGCTGCGCCCTCCCAGAGAGCATGATCAACGCCGCCAGCAGAGTGATCACCCGAAGAAAACGGTGGTGACGCCACCCTGATATAAGTTGTGTCATCGTTCCTCAATCCTCTTTTCTTTTCTGGTCGCACATGTTATATGTCCCGGCAACGTGGCAGAGGAGCGTCTCGACACTACTTTAGATCGCCGGGTCGCCGCGATCTCCTGTTCGAATGCGAATCACTTCTTCGAGAGGAGTAATAAATATCTTTCCATCACCGATTTTTCCACTGCGCGCGCCTGCGCAGATGGCGTCGACGATAGCAGTAACGCGGTCGTCAGCGGTAAGGATGGTGAGCATGATTTTGGGGATCAGATCGACGGCATATTCCGTGCCTCTATAAACTTCGGTGTGGCCTTTTTGCCGGCCGAACCCTCTGACCTCGGAGATCGTAATGCCTTCGATCCCGATTTCGACAAGGCGGTTCTTTACTTCTTCGAGACTGTGGGGCCTGATGACCGCATCGATGCGCTTCAATCGTATACCTCTCCTAAGTTTCGTTGTGCAAGAACCAAGCCGGAGCCTTCCAAGTCCGGAGTCTTGTAATTGTGCGCTCCGCTACGGCGGGGTAGGTTGCGATTCCTAGATTTTGCTTGGGCCGGGCTAAAGGAGGCCTAAATCCCGAAAAGAATACGTTTCGAATTGAAGAGATCCTGACGTTGCGGTATGATGTTGCGCACCGCCATTTGGTGGACTTTGAGTCGAATGAAAGCTTCTGCCAGCGTGC
>CBAAAA010000574.1:0-3071 GCA_964658695.1 uncultured Solirubrobacteraceae bacterium
AGAACCACCATCAGCGGAAGAACAGTGGTAGATACCCAATCACTGAGTATCAACGGACAGACCATAAGCCTGAACCGGCCAGATGCTCCTCCGCCACCTCCATCAGAACCACGCAGACGTGCCGCAGCAACGCCGCCACCTGCTCCGGCTGCTGGACCGAATCCGCCCGCCCCTGCTACAGCCGCTGCGGTAGCAACTCCTCCGCCTGCAGGTCGAACTGAGGAACCTCCAGCACCGCCAGCACCGCCACAATTGTGATTGGACAGAAATGTGTTGAAACCGTACAGGCCTTGCGGATATCGAACACTGTAGACTGACCGGATCAAGGCAGGAAAAGGAGTCCGGATGGTCGTCATCTTGCTCCTATTCCTGCTGGTGCCGGTATTGAAATGAATGGACAGATCGGACTATTCGTGGCGGTTCTCCTTGTACCGGTGTTGCTTGTTCCAGCAATGCAGCACCCCCCGCCACTACCCGTTCCACCAAAGCCCTCGGATCGTCTGGCCGAGATTTTGACAAGGACCGCAAGGACCAAAGCGGTGGACAAGACGGCTCAACGTGCTCTCGCTTATAGCCGCGCATTTGCTGAGAGCGGGGAGAAGAGTCTTCAATCTGGCCATGCTTTCGCGGCCGGCCGAATGGCTGAAGCCGCAGACGCGCTGCTTCATGTCGCCGAGCATCAGCAGCATTTGCGAATGGAGGGGGAACCAAAAGGGCCACCGCCTCCGGTGCCAATTCAGGATCAACTACAGCGGACCTATTTTCGAGTTCAGCAGGCTGACTACTTTCTGAGCCAAGCGCACGATGCCCGGGCAGCCTCGTTTCCGAAGTGGTCACGCGACTTTTATCAGCTGGCTGTTCGGGCCTATGAACGACAAGATTTGATAACCGCAGATGAGAACGCGAAGAGCGCGGAGGACATTGTAAGAGCGCTGGAAAATCTGGCTCAGGCGGCCGCAAGTCCTCAGGGCGCCGTTAGTAAGGAACCGCTATGAATCGATTGCTGCAGAACCGCCTTGTCTTGCAGTTACTCCTCACTTCCGCCGCTGCATTGTCGCTTTCTGCAATCAGTGCCATTCTTATTACCGATGCTGTTCGCAATGCGGAGCGTGTGGTCCTGGGGGAAGCGAATGAGACTATAGCTACCGCAGTGGGGGAATTGAAAGAGCAATATCGGTACCGCGCGTCGTCGGACAATTCTTGGCAAAGCCTTCCCACGCAGGCGCGGGATATCTCGCTGCGGGGAATCACACAGACGGTGCTTCGGTCGTATCCGGGCGTTGAGGGCGGCTTTTATTCGGGCAGCAGTTTTTTGGGCTATTCATTCCCGACGCACGACACGGGCTCCTCCAAGACCGATGTGCCTAGCGCTGAAAGAGATTTGATTATCTCGCTGACCAAGCGCAGCATCGAGTCAAATGCATTCACCGAACAAGTGATTCGCGGCAAATCTGATCTGCTTGTACTGGGCGCTATGCCGGCTTCAAAGGGCGGCCCCATTATCTGGACAATGAAACGGCTGGCAGGAAGGGCTACCTCCGACGCGTGGCGTCGCGAGTTGCTTCGCTCCATTCTGGCGGCTGCTGCTCTCGCCAGCATCGCCGGCAGTCTGGCCACCGGCCTCAGTCTGGCGAGCGGAGTCGCACAGATAAAGAGTGGGCTCTCGCAAATGGAACGGAATTTCGAATTTCGGCTTCCGCTGCGCTCGGATGAGTTAGGAGTCATCAGCCGCTCTGTGAACCAGATGGCGCGTGTACGCGGAGAGCTGGAACTGGAGCTTCGGCGCGAAGACCGGCTGCGCGCCTTAGGGCGCCTATCCGCTGGTTTCGCTCATGAAATCAGAAATCCGCTGAACAGCATCAGTCTAACCGTTCAATTGCTGGAACGACGTCTGGACACCAATACCATTCGCCGCGAAGATCTTCGGACTGTTCGGACTGAGGTAGAAAGACTGAGCGTACTGTTAAACGATCTGCTCGACCTGCAACGTTCCCGCCAGCCGCGGCCTGAGTTGCAGTCCGTTCTGCCAGTGCTAAAGCATTGCGTCGGTTTAGTGGAACAGCAGGCCCGAATGCAGAATGTGACTGTAGATCTTGAAGAAGCCAATGAGGACATACCCGGCTTTTTCGATTCCCAGCAACTGACGCAAGCCATTGTCAATCTGCTGTTGAATGCTTTGGAAGCCTCCCCAAATGGCGGCGTTGTGCATGTGCGCGCTCTTTTGAGGAACGGCATGGCGCGGGTTGAGGTGGAGGACCAGGGATCCGGCCTCGACCCTGATCAGCAGGAGCATCTGTTTGAACCGTTCTTTACCACCAAGCCTGCCGGAACGGGCTTGGGACTGGCCGTGTCCCGAGAACTAATGCGTGGCCAGGGCGGAGATCTTCTTTATGTCGCGAGTGAAACGGGTGCTCGCTTCGTTGTTGAATTGCCCGAATTGCCGCCCGAATCGAGAAGGAGCTTAAATGTCGAACTCAACCATTTTGGTAGCTGAAGACGAGGAAACGGCCCGAACCTCTTTGAAGGGCTTGCTGGAATCGGAAGGCTTTCGCGTGCTCACAGCCGCAGACGGTAGGGAAGCGTTGTCTAGGATATTGCATGAGGAGCCGGACGCCGTACTTCTTGATGTCCGGATGCCGCATCTGGACGGCCTGTCTGTTCTCCGGCAAGCGCTTTCCGGGGGGTCGCAGTGTGCCTTTCTCGTCATGACTGCTTTCGGAGATAGTGTTACCGCGATTGAAGCAATGAAGTTGGGCGCGTTCGACTATCTGGCAAAGCCGCTGGATTTCGAAAATGTTCTTACGCAGCTTAAGCGAGCCATCGAACAACAGCGCTTCTCACGAAAAATAAAAGCAGCACCGCCGCAGGATTTGCCAGCGCACAACCTGCCCATGGTGGGTTACAGCCCGCCCATGCAGCGCGTCTATAAGCTGATTGGACAAGTGGCAGCGTCAGATGCCACTGTGCTGGTGCGCGGCGAAAGCGGCACCGGCAAGGAACTGGTTGTGAATGCAATCCACGAAAACAGTTCGCGCGCGCGGGGTCCGCTGCTGAAGGTGAATTGTGCCGCC
>CBAAAA010000575.1:0-3026 GCA_964658695.1 uncultured Solirubrobacteraceae bacterium
ACTGGTGCTGCTGTCGCTCGATGCAACGGACCCATGCCGGTGATGATGCCCATGATGCGCCGGCTCCGCGGATGTAGATCCGCCGCTTTGACTGGCTGATTGCGCATCGCTCTGCAACTTGGAAAAATCGCTCTGCGCCTGGCTCAGATTACCCGAAGCGAGCGCCTGTCCCAATGCGGCGAAATCACTCTGCGCAGGACTCTCCGACGTGCCCCCCGTCGCGCCACTCGAAGCCTGGCTGCTCGTTGCGCTACTTTGCAACAATTTGTTGATGCCGCTGTACGCCTTCTGCGCGCTCGACAGATTTCCGGACTGAAGTGAATTGGCAAGCAGCTTGAAAAGCTGCTGCATAGGGCTTGCACTACTTTGCCCGCTTGCCTGAGAGAGAGGAATTCGAAGAGACTGCGCATGTTGACATGGGATCTCTGACTTTTTGCCTTAACTTTCCATATCGACCAGATCGGGCCAACTTCCGCTCGTTGGTGAGGCAGATCTGACGGGGCTGCCGGCTCGTTCACAGCGTTCCGGCGCCATTCGCCACAACACAATAGTCGATAATCGAGATCGGTGAACTTACTTAGATATTCACTCTGCCTCGTAATCCCGGTCTTATACTCTGCTGCTGCGACACCCAGATCGATCGCCGACCTGACAAACGGCACGCGCAAGATCGATGGCCTCCTGCCACTCTATTGGAGCGAAAGCGACGGCAAAATCTGGTTGGAACTATCCCGCTGGAATACCGAACTCCTGTTCGTCGCGTCCCTGCCCGCCGGCGTCGGTTCCAACGACATCGGGCTCGACCGCGGTCTCATCACCCAGCCGCATCTGGTCGTATTCGAACGCGTCGGCCCCAAAGTCCTGCTCGTCGAAAAGAACACTCGTTTCCGCTCTTCAAGTTCGAATCCCATGGAAACAAGGGCCGTCACCGACTCATTCGCCACCTCCGTGCTCTGGGGCTTCGAAGTCTCGGCTTCAGATAACGACCGCGTCCTTGTCGACGCCACCAAGTTCTTTGAACACGACTTCGTAAACGTTCCCAAAATGATCGGCGATGCCAAACAGGGCGCATTCAAACTCGACGAATCACGCAGCGCCTTCTATCTGCCGCAAACCAAGGGCTTTCTCCAAAACAGCGAAGTGGAATCCACGCTCACCTTTGCCGGCGATAACCCCGGTAAATACCTCCAGGAGATCGTCCCTTCTCCCGAGTCGGTCACCGTACGCGAGCACTACTCCTTCATCCAGCTTCCAGACCTAGCGTCTGATACCGCCTACCGTCCCAGAGCCTTCGATCCCCGCGCCGGCTACTTCGACATGACCTATCGAGACTACTCCACCCCGCTCGGCGACGATTTCGACAGACGCCTCATCGTGCGCCATCGTCTACAAAAGCGCGATCCCCCCGCCGACGTAAGCGAACCGGTTCGTCCCATCGTGTATTACGTCGACGGAGGCGCTCCAGAAGACGTGCGCAACGCACTGATCGAAGGGGCGCGCTGGTGGGATCAGGCCTTCGAAGCCGCAGGCTTCCGTGGCGCATTCCAGGTGAAAGTTCTACCGAGCGATGTCGATCCGATGGACATTCGCTACAACGTCATCCAATGGGTCCACCGCTTCACTCGCGGCTGGTCTTACGGGAACGCCATCGCTGACCCGCGCACCGGCGAAATCCTCAAAGGCCAGGTGACACTCGGCTCACTCCGTTACCGTCAGGACTACCTCATCTTCTCCAGCCTGCTATCGCCCTTCGGCGCCGCGCCCGAACCTCTCGCGCAAGTAAATGCCGCCGTGTATGCGCGCCTGCGCCAGCTCGCCGCCCACGAAACCGGACACACACTGGGCCTCGCTCACAACTACATCGCCAGCACCCATGACCGCGCCTCCGTCATGGATTATCCTCACCCTCTGATCGATTTGTTGGCCAATGGCCAGCTGTCCCTCGCCAATGCTTATGCGACTGGAATCGGAAGCTGGGATAAGATCGCCATCCGCTACGGCTATTCTCAATTCCCGCAAGGATCGGACGAAAAGGCGTCACTCGACAAGATAATCCTCGATGCCGCCCACGAAGGTAACATCTTCATCACCGACGCCGATAGTCGTCCGCTCGGAAGCGCTCATCCGAAGTCGCACCTCTGGGACAACGGCGTCGACGCTGTCGCCGAACTCCAACGCCTCCTCAAAATTCGCCGCGCCGCTCTCGATCGCTTCGGCGAGAACAGCATTCCTGCGGGCCGGCCCATGTCCACTCTCGACGAAACACTGGTGCCACTCTTCTTTCTCCACCGCTATCAGACAGAGGCTGCGGCCAAAGTTCTCGGCGGACTGACTTACACCTACGCGCTGCGCGGCGACGGGCAACTGGTCACAGCCATCGTCCCGCCCGAAGAACAGCGGCGCGCACTCACGGCTCTCCTTCAAACCGTCAGCCCCGAAACCTTGACCGTCCCCGAACGAATCCTGAAGCTCATTCCGCCACACCCGCCCGCTTACGATCGAACCCGCGAAAGCTTTCCTTCTGAAACCGGCTTGACCTTCGATCCCGTCGCCGCCGCGCAAGCCGCCGCCAACCTCACGGGAAGCCTGCTCTTCAACCCTGCTCGCGACGCGCGTCTCATCGAATATCACGCCCGCGGCCAAGCCAACCCGGGCTTCAGCGAACTCCTCGACACTGTCGCCAAAGCGACATGGTTTGCGTCATCCCCAACCGGCCTGCGGGGCGCGGTGAAAACGGCTGTCGACTCTGTATTATTCGAGCATGCGCTGGGTCTCGCGGCCGACGAACAAGCCTCCGCGGTCGTCCGGTCCGCTGTACTGACGTGGCTTCAGGCGCAGAGAACCCACCTGCCCGCGGCATTATCCCGCCAGCTTGTCGAGTACGAACGGAATCCGAAATACTTCCATTTCCCGCCACCGCCTGCCGCACCGCCCGGCCAGCCCATCGGAGAAAACTATTGAACGCTGTAAACAAGCCACCTGCATGCCGCAGGCCCGGATAGTTTCGGTGGCCGCTCGCGGCGGCA
>CBAAAA010000576.1:0-3017 GCA_964658695.1 uncultured Solirubrobacteraceae bacterium
CAGCCGTTGACCACTTGTGGATGCTTCTCGAACTCGGCGCTACCGTTCACCAGCCCGAGCAGTTTTACGACGCGTTTCACACGGCTCAGGTCTCCTCCGAGCGCAGATCTCGCGGCAGCCAACAACTGAATTCCTACCAGCCGCGCGTGCTGGTATGCCTCTTCTGCGCTTACGTCCTGACCCACCTTGCCTGTATGAAACTGATTTGCGCCGTATCGCGGACCCTGTCCTGAAAGATACAGCAATTGGCCCGTCTGAACGAATGGCACATAATTCGCCATAGGCAGCGGCATTTCCGGCAACTCAATTCCAAGTTCTCTCAGTCGCAAGTCGATCGCATTCATTTCTGACATAGTGTCCGGTGATTAGAATGACATACTTGCATGTGTACCGTTTGCAGCCATGCGACTATCCTCGATAGCTTTCACCTTAGCCAGCCTCTCACTCATCGCAATCAATCCATTCAGAACGTTCGGAGCCGTTAAACACTTGGACCAGACTAAATACATTCTTTACATCGGATCATACGGAAAGGGCGTCACAGCTTACCGCTTCGACGCCGCTACCGGTCAGCTTCAGTCCATCGGACTGGCTGGCGAAGTAACCAGTCCGTCGTTCCTCGCTACGGACAAAGATTTCCGCTATCTCTATGCCGTCAGCGAACTGGAAGGCAAGGGAAACGGGAGCGTCGCCGCTTTCGCGATCGACCGCGGTACCGGCTCGCTTCACTCTTTGAACTCTCAATCGTCCGGGGGTGTCGCCCCGTGCCATTTGGCGGTGGACAAAACTTCGAAGATGGTGATTGTGGCCAACTACACCTCAGGAGGAGTATCGGCGTACCCCATCGAACCCGATGGCCGGTTGGGTGAGATGTCCTTGCTCATGACCGCTCAGGGAAGCGGCCCCGATGCGGCGCGTCAGGAGGGCCCACACGCCCATGAAGTGGTGATCTCGGCTGATAACCGTCTTGCTTATGTCCCCGACCTCGGGTTGGACCAAATCCGCCTTTATCAGCTCGCTCCAGCAACGGCAAAGTTGACACCGAACAATCCACCGTTTGTTCAGCAGACGCCGGGCATGGGCCCTCGTCACCTGGCATTTACTCCCGACGAAAAATTCGCTTACGTCATGAACGAACTCAAATCCCAGGTCAGTGTTTTCGCCCACAATTCCGCGAACGGAAGCCTGATGAAAATCCAGGACATCTCCTCATTGGCTCCTGGCTATGCTGGCGAGAATGCTCCTGCGGAAATCCTGGTTGATAGTGCCGGAAGGTTTGTCTATGCCACCAACCGCGGCGAAGATACCATTGCCGTGTTTTCAATCAACGGCTCTGATGGCAAGCTCACGATGGTGCAATCCATCTCTTCCCAAGGGAAAAATCCCAGAGGTCTCGAAATCGATCCGACCGGCAGCTTCATCTTCGCCGGAAATCAAGACAGCAACAACTTCGTCATCTACCACATCGAGAAAACGACAGGAAGACTCAGTCCGACAGGTGAGGTAATCCACACGCCTTCGCCTGTCGCTTTCCTGTTCGTTCCAATGAAATAATCGAGCTATTTGCCTAACTCATAAAAATCGTAGCGGATCGTCCACTTCGTGCTCTGTTTCGGATCCACCTTCACGTGAATATACGCCTCCGGGCATACCGTCGATCGAATGGACCAGAAATTCAGAGTGGATATGGGGCGATCCGCTGTCTGTCTTACCCCTGCTTTGGTCTTTGAGTTTTCAACGCGCATGTCATAGTCCTTCACGCTATCGCCAAACCCTTTCAGAAAGCTGGCCGCAGACTGATGATCTTCCAACGTCTTTAGATAAACCAGGTCTTTCCCGCGTATCTCGGCAAACCCCTTGAAATCCGTTTCGGCCTTGGGAGCGAATGCAAACTTCACCGCGATCTCCGGACCTGCGGGCGTCCCGTCAATCACATAGAAATCGTGATCATAAACATCGGTCTCGATAGAACGCTTGCCGGTATTGGTGAGCTTATGTTCCAGGACAAGTTCCGGCTTCTTGCCCACTAAGCGGACGGTTTTTTCATAGCGGTAGGAATAGCCGGAGTCATCCTTCAGTTCCTGAACGAACTGAACCTTGTCTGGATCCGGACGACTGATCCACCTCCCGGTGTTGACGATGTCATAAGCGCGAGCAAATGAATACGGCTTATCGTCCGGCTTTCGGAGCACGCCCACTCCAATCTTCACGAAAGGCTCTCCTGCTTTAGCTTCGGCGAATCCAAGTCCGCCTTCCGGACCCTCCGCGGTTCGAAACTCTTCCACGGGCCCGGTGATCGCATCATGCAGTTTTGGATCGTAATGTGGAAACCAGACGCCGAAGTAGTTATGACCCTTGTATTCCAGGCTGGCGATTACGCCGGACCAGTCAAATCGGGAACCACGGTAATAACCGCGGTCCGAGTTTGGCAAATACAGTTTGGCTTTTATGACGCCATTGGTGATTTCGGCGCTCGGCGCATCCGTTTGGGCCCACAAATTCCCAGCGCCTGCTCCCATCATCAGAATAGCTGTCAACGCAACGGTCTGGGGGCACGCACAAATCACTGCTCCACGAGTTTTATTCACTGCAGATTACTATATGCTGGCGTCGGATTCAAAGAGCTTTCAAGCAAAGGTGCGAGTAGTGGGGACGGCTTCCATCCTCCAAATGCTTGCTCCAACTCACGGCACGCGGCCAGTGCCGTCAGTTCGCGCCATGGCTTCGCCACCACCTGTACATTCACCGGCAAGCCATCCGCTTCGCCGCATCGGAGCGTAGCCGCCGGAAAACCAGCTACGCTCCACGCCATCGTATATCGAAAAGCCGCGAAATTTCCGTCCTCCATCGAAGCCTCATGCTGCAACGCCAACTGTGGATAAACCGGACACAACACCAAGTCATAGCTCCCGAAAAAACGGGTCATCGCGCTGCGGAACTTGTCCCACTGCGCCCAACGCCCGGCCAGCTGAGCGGCGCTTGCGCGAAATCGTCTGAAACGCTGGACAAAGCTTTTG
>CBAAAA010000577.1:0-3016 GCA_964658695.1 uncultured Solirubrobacteraceae bacterium
AGTGTTGTTCTGACAGCGCGCGGGCGCACCTTCATGGTTCCGGTGAAGCAGGGGCGGCTGGTGGATGTTAGCCCGAATCAACCGGGACGCTTCCGAGAGGCGCGATTGATGCCCGACGGGAAATCGATTCTGTTGATTTCGACGGAGAGCGGTGAGGCGGAATTGTGGAAATATCCGGCCAATGGCGACGGCAAGGGGGAGCAGTTAACGAAGGGTGCGAATGTGCTTCGCTGGGAGGGCATTCCCTCTCTTGACGGTAAGCTGATCGCGCATCAGGATCGAAACCAGCAGCTGTGGCTTTTGGATCTGGCAACGAAGGCCGACAAGAAAATAGCCACGCTGAACAACGACGATGTCGGGGAGCCGAGCTTCGCCAACTTGCGATGGTCGCCGGATAGTCGATGGTTTCTATTCAGCCAGAACGCCGCCAACGACTTCACGCAGGTTTACCTCTACGGCGTGGAGAGCGGCAAGATGACGGCGCTTACAACCGATCGTTACAACAGCGGTTCGGCGTCCTGGAGTTCCGATGGAAAGTGGCTGTACTTTGTCTCGGACCGGGCATTTAAATCAGTCGTTCAGAGCCCATGGGGCGTTCGTCAGCCGGATCCGTTTTTCGATCGGATGAACAAGATTTATGCGGTTTCGCTGAAGAAGGGGGTGATTTCGCCCTTTGAACCACCGGACGAGCTGCATCCGGCGCCGTCCACTACGGACGCTCCGAAGCCGGATGCGAAAGATGGGGATGCGAAGAACAAAGACAAAGCCGCGGCGATACCGAAAGTGGAGATCGACCTGGATGGCATTGCTTCGCGGCTTCAGGAGGTACCGCTTCCGCCAGGCAATTACTCGGATTTGGTGGTGACGGAAAAGCGGCTCTGCTGGATCGACCATGATGCCGCCACTCCAGAGAAAGACGTCCTTCAATGTCTGGATATTGCCAACAAGGGCGACAAGCCGCAAACGCTGTTGGACGGCGTGAAGCAGTTGGAGGCGGCCGGGGATGGCAAGAAGCTGCTGGTCCGAAAAGGAAACGACTTTTTTGTGCTGGACAGCGCGGTGACGGAGGGCGCGATGAAGGATCCGAAGACTCTCACTGATGCGCAGGTGGATTTGAAGTCGTGGAATTTTTCGGTGATCCCGAGTCAGGAATTTAAAGAGGCGTTTCTGGATGCGTGGCGCTTGCACCGCGACTATTTCTATGACCCCAACATGCACAACGTCGGTTGGACCACTATGCGGGACAAGTATGGGGAACTGGTTTCACGGGTGCGTGACCGGGAAGAGCTAAGTGACGTGATTGCGCAGATGGTGAGTGAACTTTCGGTGCTGCACACCTTTGTAGTGGGCGGCGATTTGAGGAAAGGCCCAGACCAGATTCAGGTGGCGTCGCTTGGAGCTCGTCTAAAGCGCGAAGACGGGGCCGGCGGGTATGTGGTGGAGCATATCTATCGCACGGATCCAGACCGCCCGGAACAATTGAGTCCCCTGCTACGGCAGGGCATAGACATCAACGATGGGGATGTCATTACCGAGATTAATGGACGGAGCGCCTTGGCGGCGATGAGTCCGGCGGAACTGCTACGGGATTGTGCGGGCAAGCAGGTTCTTGTGACGTATCTGCCGAAGGGCAAGACGGATACGAAACGCGCTGTGGTGAAGGCGATGACGATCCGGGAAGAAGAAAATTTGCGTTATTCGGAGTGGGAATATTCGAGGCGGAAAAAGGTGGAAGACGCGTCGGGCGGGAAGCTGGCTTATGTTCATCTGCGCGCCATGGGCCAGGGAGATATGGCGCAGTGGGAAGAAGAGTACACGCCAGTCTATGATCGACAGGGACTCATTGTTGATATGCGGCACAATCGGGGCGGCAATATCGACAGCTGGGTGCTCGACCGTTTATCGCGCAAGGTGTGGATGTACTGGCAGGCGCGCCGGGGACAGCCGACGTGGAATATGCAGGAGGCCTTCCGGGGGCGTCTGGTGGTTTTGTGCGACGAACTCACTGCTTCCGACGGAGAAGCCTTTACGGAAGGATTTCGCAGGCTGGGTCTTGGAAAGGTGATCGGCACGCGCACCTGGGGCGGCGAGATCTGGCTTTCGTTCGACAATTTCCTGGCGGACAAGGGCATTGCTTCGGCGGCTGAGATGGCCGTTTATGGACCTGAAGGCAAGTGGCTGATTGAAGGGCATGGTGTGGACCCGGACATGGTGGTGGATAACCTTCCTCATGCTGCATTTGAAGGTAAGGATGCGCAGCTTGAGGCGGCCATCTCCTATTTGCAGACAGAGATTGAGAAACATCCCAATCCAGTTCCGGAGCACCCTCCGTATCCGGACAAATCGCTGCGTCGCGACCACGTGACAACGGCCTCGACTCCTTAGGCCACGCTGGCCGGCTTTCTACAATGTGAACAGCCAGAGTGAAAAATTCGAAGATTTATAAGGTAGCAGGGCTTAGTTTACTTGGATTCGTCGCGGTCTCGATTGGGGTGGACAAAGCTAATGTTGGCCCGGTTGCATCGCAAGTGGCCGGTTTCTGCGGAGCATTTGTTGGGGCCTTGGCGGCGCAGAGACGAAAGCGTGTCGCGGTCGAGGCTGAAAAAGGGGAGGAACCCGTGAAGAACGACGAGCCACGGGACGGTTGACATCACATTGAGTTTTCTTCATAATCCAGAGACAATACAGTGATGACCGGAGTTCCAAAGGCGAGCGCGACTTTTCAGCAGCAAGTCCGACCGTACCTGGGCTATAGCGCTTTGCTCGCCCTGGTGGCCGTGGCGTATCTATTCATCCGCGCTTATGGAAACACCCTGATCGCGGCGCCCGCGCTTACGAGCGGGAGTGACACTATTGGTCCGCAGGTCCATGTCAACGACTTTCTCCATCTGCTGTTGGCTCTGACGCTGGTGATTGCGGCGGCGCGCGGCCTTGGGGCATTGTTCAGAACCGTGAATCAGCCTGCTGTAGTTGGTGAGATGGTGGCAGGCATTCTGCTCGGACCATCGTTGCTTGG
>CBAAAA010000578.1:0-3013 GCA_964658695.1 uncultured Solirubrobacteraceae bacterium
CAACTGTTATTTTGCCAGTGGTCAGCAGATCCTCGCTCCCCGACTGCAGCGAGACAGCATAGCCAGTCGTGCAAGAGGCGTGAACGGTGTAAGTTCCAGGAGGCACGCCGCGGATTACCAAACCCGCGCCATCCACCAAGGCTGGAAAATAAGTGTCGGAACTGAAGGTGTTCGTAGAGGAAAGAATAACGGGGCACGGCGTGGCAAGCGCAAATAGTGAGTCGGTCTTCGGAGCAGACGCAGGTCCAATGACGGTGACTGGGATAGAGACGGCCGCTGTCGGGTGCAGAGCGGCGCCAGTAAGATCTTGATCGCCGACCTGGACGGGCGCCTCAGCTCTCAGCAGCGTATCATTTTCAAGCTGATCCGCTTGGAGCAGATAGGATCCTCGCGGCACGTCTCGAATGCGAAAGGCGCCGGTCTGCAGATTCAGATCGAGACGCACAGGGAAAGACTCGCCGGATTCGGCGAGGAGACGGAAGGAAGGGGGCGCAGTTGCATTCAGTTCCGCAATAGTTCCAGAGACAGAGTAGACGGGCGCTGCTGTCAAGTGGAACTCCGCCTCAGCCGTTTCGCCGGCCTTTAGTTCGAGCAGAGTGGCTCCTTGCACGTTAGAAGCTCCGCCCAGGTAGGCCGGCTGGAACGAGATGTCCGGCCGGGATGCCGGCAGGCGCCCAACATAGGCGTTGGTGACGGGAGTCCGGCCGGATGCGTGGACGTAATATTGACCGGCTTCCAGATTCCAAAAACGAAACGTACCGGCGCTGTCGCTGTGGACGCCTTGTAGAGTAATAATCCTCTTCACTCCTTGAACTACCGACACCGACATCACTTCCAGCTGAACGTCCGAAATGGGATCATCGTCCTGATCAACGACCGTTCCCTGGATCGCGGCGTATGGATCCAGCGATACGATAAGATCCGAGTGCGAAGGGCCAACTTCAATCCCTGCGTAAGGAGGAAGCGCAGCTCTCGCCGCTCGGAACCCCGGTTTCGTCACGTTGACAAAATACGTTCCCGAAGGCAGGTCCCGAAAGGAAAATAAGCCTTGGGCTCCGCTGAAAGTTGACTGTTGCCCGTCGGCTCCGGCCAGCACTATCAAGCTCCGGGTCACAGGCTCGTGGGTAGCGGAGTTCATCACTGTGCCAGCGATTTCAAATCTCCCGGCCGCCCGAAGCAGCGACGGCGTAAGTGTCAGAGACGTAAGTAAGACAAGAGCGCACCCCAGCGCTCGATAACAAAGCATCCGCATAGTTTAGTAAGTTCACGCTAACAGCGGCCGAACTTACAGCACAATATGCCCTTAGCTCTGGTGCGACATAGGTAGACCTAGTACTTGGCCACGAGAAAGTCAGCGGTGCTCAGGATGCATGCACGGGTAGTAGGCCGCTCAAGTACCCGCGCTGGATCTCATTGCCTCTTACTTTGAATCGTCGAGGGCGAACGCCATGATGCTGTCGTCGGTTAAGGGATTGCCGAAGAAGCCGCCGCCGGTGGACGTAGTTACCACATACTGCCTTCCATCACGGCCTTCGTAAGTCATGGGGGTTGCTTCCGCTGCGCCGTTCAGGATTACGGTCCATAGCTCCTTGCCGGTTTGAGCGTCGAAGGCGCGGAAGCGAGCATCATCGGTTGCGCCTACGAATACTAATCCTCCGGCTGTGGCGATCGTACCGCCGTTTCCCGGGCGTCCGGTATTGCGCTTGTCGGGTGGCAGGCTGTCGGTGACACCCAGCGGTACTCTCCACGCGATTTCACCGGTATTGACATTCACCGCCGCGAGTTCTCCCCAGGGCGGCTGCTGACAGGGAAGTTGCTGCGTGCCGGTTCCTTTCACGCTGAAACGTCCGCCTCCGGGCATCCCCTCATAAGGACCATCCGGATCCACCCGGTTCCCTTGCCCGTTCGCCATGGCGGGACCACTTTTCGGATCGTGATCCTTCAGTCCGGCTACCTGCCCCAACTGGTTGAGATTGGCAAACAGATAGCCGAGCTGCGGATTGAAGGAGGTTCCTCCCCAGTTCACGCCGCCATGATTTCCCGGAAATTGGACACGAAGGTGGTTATAGCTGACGGGTAAAAAAGGGCCTCCCGTTTGCATGCCCTGCAACAGTTGCTTGCAGGCTGCTTCCAGTTCGGGTGTGACCGTCGCGATATCCGCTTGGCTGAAGGTCATCCGAACGAGGGGCGCTGGCTTCAGTGGAAACGGCTGGGTCTTTGAGGCATGCTCGAGCGGCAACTCGCTGGCAGGGACCGGGCGTTCCTCAACGCCGTAGATCGGTTTGCCCGTGACTCGATTGAGTAAAAACACCATTCCGATCTTGTCCATTGCGACCACGGCCGGGATGGTCGTGCCGCCTTGCTTGACGTCGATCAACGCGGGAGCGCCTGTGAGGTCCGCATCCCAAATATCGTGATGGACTACCTGGAAATGCCACAAGTATTTACCGGTGTTGGCATCGGCAGCAACGAGACTGGAGCCGAAGAGATTGTCGCCCGCGCGGTCTCCGCCATACTGATCCACGGAAGGCGCGCCGAACGGCATGTAAACGATGCCGCGCTGCTCATCAAGCGTGAGAAAACCCCAGACATTAACGCCGGCCCGGTTTTTCCAGCTGTCGTCAGCCCAGGTGTCGTGGAACTTTTCGCCGGGTTGCGGAATGGAATGAAAAGTCCAGACAAGCTTTCCTGAATGCATGTCCCAGGCGCGCACGTCGCCGGCGGGCCCATGAGGAGGATTTTCCTGCGATGTGCCGCCAGTGATCACCAGGTTTTTGTAGACGAGGGGAGGGGACATCAGAGCATTGCGGCCTGGCAAGCCGTGCATAATGGCATCGGTGTTCAAGTTGACCACGCCGTTATCGCCGAAAGCAGGATTCGGGTTTCCGGTTTTTGCGTCAAGAGAGTACAACTTTCCGTCGCTGGAGCCGAACACGATCTGAGCGGGGGTGCTCCCGTCGCCGGGCCAATATTCAAGGCCGCGCGCCGACGGATTACCTGAGGGGAGCGTGTA
>CBAAAA010000579.1:0-3009 GCA_964658695.1 uncultured Solirubrobacteraceae bacterium
TTACGACCCAGCTTTGACGGCCATGAGCCTCCCGGGATTATGAGTCATATTCGCTTCAGACCGCTTCGGCCCGGTGCCGGATTACTCAACCCTTCCGGACTACCGGGATGTATATCCAGATTGATCTTTCGTCGGTACGTCTTATACCCGTCATTGAAATGTTGGTGCGAGGCCCACACACGGACGGCTGCGGAGTCGAATCGGTTCTGTGGCTCGTTCTCAACTTAGGGCTGATCGGAATTTCGAACCCGCATATATTGCCCGCTGCAAATGGGCAGAGCGGCTGAGCGCAGACACTATGTGTACAATCGTTCCTGCACCGTGCCTCTGCCGCGAGCTTTTCTCTCTCGCTTCTTCCGCTTTTTTCTTGCTCTTGCCGCCTCTCTGTTGCTGGCACACGGCGCCGATCCCTCGGGTTATCGTTTCGATTCCTGGACGGTGGACCACGGCCTACCCAGCAACTGGACGCTAGGAGTACAGCAAACCCCAGATGGGTTTCTTTGGATGATTACGTCTGGCGGACTCGTGCGCTTTGACGGGCTCCAGTTTAAAGTGTTCAACCGCGCTAACACGCCCGCTCTCAAAAGTACAAACTTCGTGGCCTTCGGCCTGCTAGTCGATCACGAGGGCGGCTTATGGGCGGGAACTTGGCAAGGCGGAGCCATTCGCTACTTTCATGGCGCGTTTACCGCCTACACAATGAAAGAAGGTTTGCCCAACAATCATGTGGTCCGTATCGATGAGGACAAGGCCGGTACAATCTGGATTTTTACAGAACCAGGCCTGTCTAACTGGAAGAACGGCAAAATCACAAAGCTGGCGCCAGCCCCAAATTCGCCCTTCAATCCTTATCTCGATGCACCACAGAACTTAGGGATTGACTCTTACCTATACGGGCTTTGGCGATTGTCTGGTGTTGGATGGCAGCGGTTCGCTTATGGTGAGTGGTCTGATGTTCCGCTGCCTCCGGATGCCGCGCGGCCCCGAGCAATCAAACTCGACCAATTGGTGGAGGACTCACAACGTCGGATCTGGTTCAAGATCATTGGCCGGGAAAAAGAAATTTTCGGCGTAGACCAAGGTCATCTGACCATTTACAAAGGCGTCCCCAAAGGCAGCTTCGCCTGTTATCAGGATCGTTCCGGGAAACTCTGGATAACGGACCCGGGAGGCCATGCCGGCTGGTGGAAGGACGGTCAGTTCACGCCATTAACCGGTTTCTCCACTCCTTCCCTGTTCCGGGTCTTTGAAGACCGCGATCACGAGTATTGGGTGGGAACTCTCAATGAAGGCATTTTCCGCCTCGCTCGCCAGGAAGTGAGCATCCTTCGCCTGCCCGGTGGCCCGGTACGGAATCGGATTGGTCCGGTGTTGGTCAATCCGGATGGCGACATCTGGCTGGGCACTTGGGGCATCACCAGAATCAGGGAGGGAGTCTTACGTTCCTTTGTTCGAAAGCGCTGGCCCGAGCGGTGGTTCGATGCACAAATCACCACCTGCATGTATTGGGATCGCGACAACTCGCTATGGTTAAGTTATCCCGACCAGTTGACCCACTTTCAAAACGGGAAGTTCCAACCCGTTCCTTCTGAGCTGCGATCCATCCGTGGCGGGATCGGTGCCATCCTCCGTGATAAAGCCGGGGATCTCTGGCTCGGTGGAGAAGGACTTTATCGGTGGGGCGGGTCCACCTTGCGACAGTATCGCGAGGTGAACGGCGCGCCAATCGGGCAGATTCGAGAGCTGCTGGAAGACGCGGAGGGAGGACTCTGGATTGCTTCTGATGATGGCTTGCTGTTTTTCAAAGATGATCGGCTGAGAGTTTGGAAAGAACCGGACGGCCTTTCGTCAAGTCATGTCGTGACGTTACACAAGGACAATGAAGGTGTGCTCTGGATCGGCACGGCCGATGGCGGTCTTAACCGTTTCGAACGGGGCCGGTTTCAACATATCAATGTGCAGAACGGCTTGTACGCGGATGACATTTACAGCATTCTAGAGGACCGAGCCGGCTTCTTTTGGCTGACCTGTCGGAAAGGCATCTCCCGGGTGCGAAAGGAGGAATTGAACGCCTTCGTCGCTGGCCGAGTTGCTCGGGTCTCTTCGTTACACCTGGGCAAAACCAACGGTTTTTTAAGCGTGGATTGTCGGGGAGATGGCCCACCCAGGGGTTTTCAGACCAAAGACGGCACCTTACTCGTGCCGACTAAGAACGGGCTCGCCATTCTGCATCCGGATCGCCTTACCAATGACTCGCGTGCACCGCCCGTCTTCATCGAAAGCTGCTGGCTGAACGGTCGGGCACTCAATTGCCAAAACGGAATCCGCATCCGCCCCGGGCAATCTGACCTGGAGATCGACTACACGGCGGTTAGCTTCTCACGAGCAGAGCAGACCCATTTCCGCTATCAATTGGCAGGCCTGGATACACACTGGACGGAGGCGGACACAAGACGGTCGGCCTTCTATTCGCACCTGCCGCCCGGTTCTTATACCTTTCGTGTAATTGCCGCTAACAGCGATGGAGCCTGGAACACGACCGGCCAGAGCTTGCCGATTCTGGTGCTGCCGCCGTTTTATCGGACCTGGTGGTTTATTGGCATCCTTCTAATGCTAGTCACTGGCGCTGCCCTGTTCGCCGGCCACTACCGCGTCTCGCAGTTGCAGCGCGCCTATATAGTGCAGGAGGGCTTCTCGCGCCAGTTGATTGCGTCCCAAGAGAGGGAGCGCAAACGTATCGCGGCTGAACTGCACGACAGCCTGGGCCAACAACTGCTGATTATTAAAAACTGGGCCATACTAGCGTTGAATGGTCTCGATGAGCGGAACTCCCTGAAAGAACCTCTTGACGAAATTTCGGACACGGCTTCGCACGCGGTCGAGGAGATGCGCGAAATTGCGTATAATCTACGCCCTTACCAGCTTGAAAAACTAGGACTCACGGCGGCGCTTCGAGGCTTGGTCACTCGCGTGGCGGGCTCATCTGACATTGAGTTTTGCGCCGAAATC
>CBAAAA010000580.1:0-2988 GCA_964658695.1 uncultured Solirubrobacteraceae bacterium
AGTAGTTACCGTGCTTGCAATGCTTCTAAATAACTCAGCGCTGTTTCCGAAGATTCATAACGCGATGTGGCCCGGCCTGGTCGGCAAGGGGGAGGGCGCGGAACCGGCAATTGATCTCGAGACCATGCTTCAACTGACGGCGGCCGCCTCAGTCAATGGCATTCGTTTCGATGGCGTCGATCTGTTTTTGTCTGATCCGCACATCAGCATCGATTCCGATTCAGACGATCTGGCCCGGCTTGCCGAGACGATCAGCCGCAAAGGCTTTGTCGTCGGATCTCTGGTAGCTCCGGTGTGGAAGGGAACCGGAGGTGGATCCGCAATGGGAACGGCCGATGAGCGCAAGCGATTTCTCCTCCAGATTGAGAAAGCCTGTCGCATCGGGGGACAATTGCGGCGTACTGGAATCCGCCCATATGGCGTGATCCGCATCGACTCCGCAGCCGGCACTGAAGACTGGCTGCAAGCACCGGAGGAGAACACTCAGCGTATTGCGAAGACCTTTCGCGAGGCTTGCGAAATTGCCGAAGCGCACGGCGAGCGGTTGGCGGCCGAAGGTGAAATCTGCTGGGGAGGGATGCATAGCTGGCGTCAAATGCTGCGGCTCTTAGAGACTGTGGACCGCCCTCAAACATTGGGGTTTCAAGCCGATATGGCGCACACGCTGCTCTACACTCTCGGCTACAACGCACCTGAAGATCGAATGCTGCCGGAGGTCTTCGATTGGAGCGACGATGCGACGCTGCATGCTGCCCTGAAGCGGCTTGCCTCGGCGCTCCGGCCATGGACGATCGACTTCCACATTGCCCAGAACGATGGAACCGTAAAGGGATCTGGCGCGCACGACAAGACTGGTCATCACTGCCTGCCACACGATCCGAACGGCCGGCTCGATGTGGTCCGGGACGCCGGATTGTGGCTGCGTGACGACAACGGGCAGCTTACCCGGGCGGTGCGTCACATCTGCTGGGATGGATGTATGTTTCCGAATGACGTGATGTTGAAGCCGGAGACCTGGAACGAGATTCTCGCCACCATGCTGGCGGTGCGCGATGCCCATTGCTGGCAGGACGCGGCGCATGCCTGAAGTAAAACCTCTTCGCATCGGTCTTGTCGGCTACGGGTTTATGGGCCGGACGCACTCCAATGCGTACCGCCAGGTAAATCAGTTTTTCGATCCCGGCTACCGGCCTGTCCTGAAGGCGGTCTGTGGACGTGACCTCGCCAAAGTGGAACGGTTCGCAGCACAGTGGGGCTATGAATCCGCCGGCACGGACTGGCGCAGACTGCTCGACAGAAGCGACATCGACGCCATTGATATCGCGAGCCCGAACGACACGCACGCCGAGATCGCAATTGCGGCCGCGCAAGCCGGCAAGATGGTGTTCTGCGAGAAGCCGCTTGGAAGAACTGTTGAGGAAGCAAAACGGATGGTGGACGCCGTCGAGACCAATCGCGTACCCAATATGGTCTGGTACAACTATCGACGGGTTCCCGCGGTAACGCTCGCGAAGAAGCTGGTCGATGAAGGGACTCTCGGCCGCGTCTTTCATTATCGCGCCAAGTTTTTGCAGGACTGGACGATCTCGGAGAAGGTCCCATTGGGCGGCCAAGGGTTGTGGCGGCTGGATGCGGACGTCGCCGGAAGCGGCGTGACCGGCGACCTGCTGGCACACTGCATCGACACAGCGATTTGGTTGAACGGGCCCATTACCGACGTAACCGCCGCTACGGAAACGTTCATCAAACAACGGCAAAGCGTGTTGACGGGCCAGGTTGCCCAAGTCACGATTGACGATGCGAGCGCATTTCTCGCGCACTTCGAAAATGGCTCGCTGGCGACCTTTGAAGCCACCCGTTACGCGCGCGGCCACAAGGCACTCTACACGTTCGAGATCAACGGGGAACACGGCTCCATTGCCTGGGACCTGCACGATCTTCACCGTCTGCAGTTTTTTGAGCATGGCGGCGATGGGCGTTTACGCGGCTGGCGCTCGATCCACATCACCGACAGCGAACACCCTTATATGAAGCAGTGGTGGGTGCCCGGTTTGCAGATTGGCTATGAACACACCTTCATTCATCAGGTGGCGGATTTCCTGCACAACTTAGAAAGTGGATCTCCGTTTTCGCCTGGTTTCCGCGAAGCTTTGGCCACCGATCAGGTCGTGGATGCGGTTCTCCGTTCAGCTCGCACCCGTGCGTGGGTAGACTGCAATCAGCTAGCATAGTCTCTGTCCTTATCTTTAGGAGCCGGATCTGGAACAGGAACTTTCGCGAACTTACTTACCGCTCCGAAAAATTGACTGGCGCATCGTCACGACGCTCGTCGCGTTAAATACGATTTGTCTGTTTTTCTACCGGCAACTCGAATATGTCGCCAACGGGCAGCATCGCCCGCCACTGCTCACGTTTGTTGAAGAGGCGGCGGGCGGCCTGGCTGGATTAACAGTCTTTCCGCTCGTTTACCTGGCGGCGATCCGTTTCCCACTGCCGTCGGTCAGGTGGCGCAGGAACGTTCTCGCAAACCTGGTCGCGGTTTGCCTCATCTCCATTCTTCACACCACGGCCATCGCACTCTACCGGCTGATCCTGTTTCCGCCTCTCGGATTCGGAAATGAAAGCTATGGTTACATTCCCGTCCGATATCCGATGGAATTCGCACATCTGTTCATTTACTACTGGGTCGGCCTTAGCGTAATCTATCTTTTTCATGAAGTCCGATTTGCCCGCGAGCGTGAGCTACGAGCGGCAAAATTGGAAAGCAGCCTCGCTGAGGCGCAGCTTCAGAATCTGCGATTGCAGCTTGAGCCGCATTTTCTTTTCAATGCGCTAAACGCAATTTCGGCTGCGATTTATGAAGATCCTCGTGCCGCGGACGAAATGATCGGCCGTCTGGGAGATCTTCTCCGACAGCTTCTCAAAGAGGATCGTGCGCAAGTGGTCACGCTGGAGCGGGAACTGGAGATGCTGCAGCTATACACGCGG
>CBAAAA010000581.1:0-2981 GCA_964658695.1 uncultured Solirubrobacteraceae bacterium
CAAACCAATCCAGTAATCGCCGAGGAGTACCCATTCTCCGAGATCGCGATCTTCGACAAGCCGGGATTTCCCAAAATGCATTTCGTAGAGCACAGCTACTCAGGCGACTGCACGAACTGGTGGATTCCCAATCGCGCCTGTGCGGAGGCGGTACTTCGCAGTTCCGGTTTCCGGATCGAATCTCATCCCGAACCGGAAGTATTCATCTGCAGAGTAGACAGTTCCGTAGCTCTTCATCCGCTGCCGAAAATGCGATAACGGACTGAAGTCGCCCGGGTTCAGAAACAGAAATGATCGAAGCCGCAATGCTCTGGAACGAGCCAAACAACCTGTCCCATTGGGATTTCGAGATAGATTCGGAGTGGCATCGCTATGCCGAAATGGTGAAATTGACGGGTGCGGCAATCCGGGCCGAGAAGACAGATGTCATTCGAGTGCTCGGAGGCATTTCTCCCATTGATCCCGCATTCGTTCAGCGGATGCAGCGCCTGGGCGCTCTAGACTCGGTCGACGTCGTCGCCGTCCATGGATTCCCTCTTGACTGGAACCACTGGACCATCCACGAATGGCCTGACAAATTAGCCGAGGTGCGTGCCGTGACCTCAAAACCAATCTGGGTGTCAGAGGTCGGAGTCTCTTCGTTCGGCGCTGAAGAGGTTCAGGAATTCGGGCTGAAGCGGACCGCCGAACTTCTACTCCCGCGGGCCGACCATGTGTATTGGTACAGCCTCTTCGATCTTCCTCGCGCTTGGCCCGCCACGACGCGCCACCGGGAGAGCGAAGGCTCCTCATACTATCGCCACTTTTACATGGGTCTCTTTCGGGAGGATGGAACGCCAAAGCTCGCTGCGAAACACTTCGCCGGATTCACCCCGCAGCTCGGCGTCTGTCAGTGGTTTCACTTCGAGGATCACCGGCTGGAGACCGCAGTTGAACATTTGCGCGCGATGGGTGTCAAAAAGTTGCGTACCGGATTAAGTTGGGCAGATTACGAGCGACCGGATGCGGATCATTGGTTTGACCACCAGATGCGGCTGCTCGAAGGTTTCGATGTGACAGTCACGTTCTGCTACACGCCAGAGCGCTCCGGCGTTCGCCCACATCACACCAGTCCGCCTCAGAATATCGAAGAATACGCCAATTTCTGCGTCAAAATGCTCCGCAGATATGCCTGACCAGTATTAGTACCAACACTTTCGAGAGTCTTTGAAGGTATTTCGTAACAAAGAACAGCTACAAAGCTTCTTACCTCTAGCCATGGGGAAGACGTTCAACAAAAACGGGTTAAGCGTGAGATGCGCAGACTAGCGCTGCTCTCACGCTGGACTTCTACCGGGACACAACTACCCGTTTCTTTTCCCGCAGCTGTATCTTCCGGACAGCGCTTTGCACACCCTCGAGAATTACCAAATCCAATTCCAAGGAAACAGAGATAGATGAAAGGTACGGTCCTCATTACGGGCGGCGCCGGATTCATTGGTTCGCACGTTGCAGATGAACTCTTGCGCAACGGTTATCAGGTGAGAGTTCTCGACAGCTTGCTTCCCCAGGTGCATGGCGATAAGGCACGCAGGCCCTCTTATCTCAATCAGGCGGTGGAGTTTCTCTACGGGGACGCAAGAAATCCCGATATTTTAGACGAAGCTCTGTTGGGGATTGATGCCGTATATCACTTCGTGGCATTGGTCGGGGTCGGCCAAAGCATGTATCAGATTGCCGAATACACGAGTGTAAACAATCTTGCGACCGCCATGTTACTCGAGCGTTTGGTAAAGAGCCGCGTAAATAAGCTGGTTGTCGCCTCCAGCATGAGCGTCTATGGTGAAGGGCTTTACGAGACGCCCGACGGGAAGCCATACAGCATCGCGATGCGATCCGTCGAGCAGTTGAAAGCTCACGAATGGGAGATGAAAACTCCGGATGGCGTTGCCCTTCGGCCCGTTGCCACACCCGAGTCCAAGCAGCCATCGTTAGCGTCTGTTTACGCGCTGTCAAAGTACGATCAGGAGCAGATGTGTTTGATGGTAGGCCGCGCCTACGGCTTGTCGACGACCGCACTCCGATTTTTCAACGCCTACGGTCCGAATCAGGCATTGTCCAATCCCTACACCGGTGTGCTCGCTATCTTCGCGTCCCGCCTGTTGAACGATCAGGCCCCGATTATCTTCGAAGATGGAAAACAGTTGCGCGACTTCGTGAGTGTCTATGACATCGCGCGAGCCTGTCGGCTGGCGCTCGAAGTAGAGGCTTCGCGAGATCAAATTTTCAATATCGGGAGCGGGGAAGTCGTCACTGTTGCCGGCGTCGGCCAACGCCTGGGCAAGGTGTTGGGCAAAGAAATCGAACCGGAAATCAGCGGAAGTTATCGCGTGGGAGACATTCGGCATTGCTTTCCCGATATCAGCCACGCCCGCAAAGTGCTCGGTTACAAGCCGACAGTGACGCTGGATCGTGGTTTGCGAAAGCTGGCTGAGTGGTTGGAGCAGCAGACCGCTCCCGACCGCTTTAACGAGATGCATGCTGAGCTCTCGGCAAGAGGTCTGGTGGTCTAATGAAGCGGTTTGTGAATGATTCCGTACTGATTACCGGTGGCGCTGGTTTCATCGGCACAAATGTCGCCAAGAGCTATCTTTCGCAAGGCCAGCCGGTACAGATTTTAGATAATCTGAGCCGGCCCGGAGTAGAGCGAAATGTGGTCGAACTACAGGACGCCTATCCCGACCAGTTGCACTTCGTCGAGGCCGATGTTCGTGATCGCGATCAGGTGCGGAAGGCGGTGGAACGGGCCGGTACGATCTACCATTTCGCAGCCCAGGTTGCGGTGACAAACAGCATTGATGATCCGTGCAGCGATATGGAGACGAACTTGATGGGCACACTGCATGTGCTCGAGGCGGTTCGCCAGACGAACCCGGAATGTCCGCTTCTCTTTACCTCCACCAATAAAGTCTACGGCCGGCTTGCATCCGTACGGCTCTGTG
>CBAAAA010000582.1:0-2976 GCA_964658695.1 uncultured Solirubrobacteraceae bacterium
CTTGGATACCAGATCGGAACAGGATTCAAGACTGGACAACTGGCAGCAAAGCATGCGGGCGCCTGTCGTGCGCGCGACCTCTTCAGCCGCATGCTGATTGCTATTGAAAGTGGCAATGACCTCGTGAGTCGAAGAGAGCTCCTCGACAATGGCGCGACCGATTCCGCGGCTTCCCCCGGTGACAAGAGCGACGGGTTTGGACACGAAGCGATTATAGAAGCAACCGCAAATTATGATCGCTGAGAGTAGACGGCGGCTCCAGGCGCGGCGGTTGCCGAACCCCCTGTCGGCTCCCTGGAAAATTTAGCCGCAAGATCCGGGCGTAGGTATGTTAGAATGCGGCCAGCGACCCTCTTCCCCTGCTGAAACGCGTCCTTGTATAAGGTCTCACGCTCTTGCCTTGAGTAGTGATAGCCGATTCCGTAGAGATGATCGAGAGAAAGTCCAATCACCTTGGTGCCGGCGTACGCAATCGCTGCCTTCCCGAACAGGCCGCCGCCGAACGGAATTTTTCCTACAAGTTCGCGAGCGATTGCCCTCCACCCGAACGCCCCGGCAACAATTGTGGCCACTTCCGACTTCTGTTCCCGATACCCGACCTCCCGATCGCTGGCAGCTGCAATCAGGAACGCCATTTTGAGCTGGTTCATTGTGAGGAACGCCGTATCGGTGGCAAATTCGGCAACCGCCCAAGGCAGTTCGATAAGACTCGGAATCACGTCCGGCAGGGCGGTCGTCAATGCGAAGAGCGTATTTTCTTTGCAGGTCTTTGAAATTACTCTGTCGATGAAGGGACGACGAAAAGGCGGGAATGAGCGAGCTAGCGCAACGCCAAGATCTTCCGCGCTGTTCAGCGCATTCTTGATGAACAGCTCGGGTTGGTCCCGGCGGAACACAACCGAGCGTGGAGGAGCCAAAATCCCTTCATCAAAGATCGTCAGATCACTGGGACCACGCCCAGACGGCTCCCGGACCAGCATCGAAGCCGACTCGCGTCGCCGATCGGGAGTGAGGCCGCTGAGCAGGAAGTTCTGTATTTGCTCAAAACTATGATCGGAAGACGCATAAATCCCAATACGTACCGGCCTGTCCGCCATCCTGCGAACCTGCTCAGGATTCAGACCCGCGATCGCCTTCTTGATATGCAACAAGCCTTGGATGCTCATGAGTTGTTAAATGCGATTGAGGCTGGTCTCCACGGTTGAGCCGCAGTACAACTTTAAGCCTCGCCTGCCAATCCGAATTAATTCCTACGCGTTCGACGTCAATCTCCGGCGAGAAGTAACGAAGAACTGTCTCGTTCGAGGAATGGAACGACAGGGCGGGGGCAACCAGCAGCAGGCGTGGAGGGTCGGAGCGCAGAGTCACTCCCGGAAACAGGTGATCCAGCTCGCGTCGTTGGGAATGCCACGTCACTCGAATCCAGTAGTCCAGTGCCTGCAGGGGAAGGTGTATGTCTTCGGCCGACTTCAGTTCAATCACCGTGAGCCGGCCTTCTTCCGATACGGCCAGGAGGTCTATCGCGTCGCGGTCGCGGCCCGATATGCTAAGCACCTGGGAGTGAACAGGAATCGCCCGTAGGGCCGGATCGAGGGTCTTGACATGCGAGCGAACAGCCGACTCCAGCCAGCGCTCCTTTTGTGGAACCAGTTCTGGAGCCAGCAACTGCAATTGGTCGGCGAACTGAATCACCTGCTCGAAATTGCCCGACTGGATCTCCTGTTTCGAGTCCAGTCCCAGGTGCACGCGGCCATCCTGAAAGCGGGCGAACTCAACGCCCCGAAAACGAATACTGACTGCTCCCGTCAGTTCAGGACAAAGGCCGATGTCGCCGGACAGCGCCAGCCGGTCCAGCAAATCCCCTACTTCCTGAGAAAGGAACGGCGTCTGGTACCGCGATTTCACAACCGTGTCCAGATTGCCCAAGTCATTCCCATCCACCTCGCCTGCCGAGCCATGAATATTGAACAGGTACAGCTTCGCACCCAGTTCCCGTCGTACCAGCCAGCGCAAGCGATGCGCCGTCAGACTTCCAGCGCCTTCGGGCAGAAATAAATGGAGCGCCGTCGAAGAGATGTTCCGGCCGGCGTGATCGCTGAGGTGAGCAAACCAGAGCAGCGCAAATGTCAGGCAAGCGCTTTCGTGAATCGAATCGGGGCAGGCCATCGCGGCGATCTGTTGTTGACCCCGCGTCAGTCGAGCCCTCGGGAAAAGCGGCGAAAACGAGCGCTGCAAGTCCATTCCCGCCGACAACGACCGCAATTCCCACCCTGGAAACTGGCGCGTCAGCATCCGGCGAAACTGCTCGCCGAAGCTCCGACGCGTGCCCGATAGCGTCCGATGTGCAGTCTGGGGCCGGTCCAGGTCCAGGAAGCTGATTTTCCCGGGGGTTCCGCCAAAACGATGGATGAAGCAATCCAAAACGCCGGTCGCGCGTCCCTCAACTGAAACGATTCGTCGTGACAGATTGCGGTTTTCGTGCCACACGTCAATCCACAGCCGGTCTGAGCGCACTTCCAGCGCATACTCGCCAGTTCGCAGCGGCATCATCTCTTCGCCGTACTCCAGCACTGCCGGAGTTCGACACGTCTGAATGAACGCGGCTATGCAATCCAGTAGTTCTGAGGCTGGCTGTTGCCGGGAAGATGGCGAGTTGCCCTTATGATAGGAGTTTGCCACTTGAGGAAGAAGATAGCTTTCGTAGCCGCCTGAATATCGTTGAGAATCGAATTTCGAGGGCTCTAGAACGGAGTGGGCGCAAACGCTCCGATATATCAGTAGTGGCTGTTACCAAGAAGTTTTCTGCACAAAGGATGTGGGAGGCTTATGAGGCGGGCTTGCGAGAGTTCGGGGAGAATTACGTGCAGGAATTCGCCGGAAAGCGCGGTGAACTTGGAGATTTCTCCGGCTCAAGATTTCATCTGATCGGACATCTGCAGTCCAACAAGGCCAAACAAGCCGCGGAACTGTTCCAAG
>CBAAAA010000583.1:0-2972 GCA_964658695.1 uncultured Solirubrobacteraceae bacterium
CGCCACATTTTTCGTCATTGGAGTTAATGCAGAAAGGCTTCCTAACTTAATCAAGCGTGAGTACGCCGAAGGCCACGAGATCGGAAATCATACATACACTCATCCAAACATCGCACTCACTTCGCCGCTTCGCACGGAACTGGAGCTGAGTACCACGCAGCGCATTATTGAGAATTTGCTCGGCGTCTCTACAACGTTTTTTCGACCGCCCTACAATGCCGACAGTGAGCCCACAACTCCGGAGGAAATCGAGCCGATCCGGCGCGCTCAGCAATACGGCTATGCCACTATCTCCGAAACGATCGATCCACGGGATTGGGAGCCTGGAACTACGGCCACAGCGGTCATGGATGAAGTGGTGGGTGAGATTAACACTTCGATCACTGAACATGACGAAGACGCAACTCACATAATTCTCTTGCATGATGCCGGAGGGAACCGTGACGCAACGGTTGCTGCTCTGCCGCGAATCATCGATTATTACCAGAGCAAGGGGTACCGCTTTGGCCGAGTCGGGGAACTCATCGGAAAGACTCGCCCCCAGGTCATGCCCATCACGGGACACGAAGAACTGCGTCTAGCTCGTATCGAAGGGGGCGGACTTGATGGAAAAGCCCGCTTTCAACAGGTACTGGGCGTTCTCTTTCTGCTCGCGATCTTTGCCACTCTGGCACGATCCTTCAGCTATGGCCTTCTGGCCGTCCTGCAAAAGAGGTCCAACAAACGTGCGCGGTTCGATCCTTTCTACTGTCCGGACGTTTCCGTGATCATTGCTGCTTATAACGAAGAGAAAGTGATCGAGCGAACCGTCAAATCCATTCTCCAGAATGGCTACGGCCATATGGAAGTGATTGTTGTTGACGACGGGTCGAAGGACCGCACACTCGAAATCTTGCGTGAGCGCTTCGCTGACAACCTCAACGTTTCCGTCCTCACGCAGGCAAATGGTGGGAAGTCCTCGGCCTTGAACAACGGGATTCGGCACGCCAGGCATGAGGTGCTGATTGCCGTTGATGCCGACACATTGTTCCGCCTCGGCACCATCGAACGGCTCGCCCGCCACTTCATCAATCCACAAGTGGGTGCGGTAAGCGGAAACGCTCGCGTGGGCAATCGCCAAAAATGGCTCACTCGCTTTCAGTCAATTGAATACATTTACGGTTTCAACCTGGACCGACGTGCGCTCGACTACCTGAACGCCATTACCGTTGTTCCGGGAGCAGTTGGGGCCTGGCGTAAGCAAGTAGTTTTGGACTGCGGAGGATTTCTGGATGATACGTTAGCCGAGGATACCGACCTGACTCTTGCCATCCGGCGCCTCGGTTACGTGATCCATTACGAACAGGATGCTGTCGCCTACACCGAAGCGCCCGAAGATACGCGCAGCTTGGTAAAGCAGAGGTTTCGCTGGGTGTTCGGAACATTACAGGCTTGTTGGAAACATCGGGACGCATTGTTCGTCCCTAAATACGGGACGCTCGGGTTTATCGCGTTGCCGAGCATCTGGCTTTTTCAAGTGTTGCTGTCCGCGCTTGCGCCTTTCGCCGAAATAGCCATGATAGTTTCCGTGATCGCCGGTGATTGGCGGATTGTTTCGCTCTACTATGGGGCATTCTTTCTTCTGGAACTGTTAACCGGTTTCCTTGCGTACTCACTCGAAGGGCTTCCCTCGTGGGATCTTTCCCTGCTGTTTTTCCAAACGATCTACTACCGGCAAATCATGCTCTACGTGCTGGGCAAAAGCCTTCTGTTCGCCATCCGCGGACGGCTCGTCGGTTGGGGGAAGCTAGAGCGCAAGGCAACGGTCACATCGGCTGCTTAAGCGGCGGGTTCATTGTGAGGCCGCCGCCCGGGCATTTAAGATACAAGCCTTCTCTTATCGAGTGAGGTGGTCCCGGATTCACCTATCAGAATCAAGCTCTCCGGCCCAAAAGTGTATACAAGCGCCGGATTGGCGATATCGGCTGGCGACGGTACGCCCGGAATAAAGGGAAAGCGCTTTGCTAGATCAGCTTCTGGAAGCAATGTATGGTTAGCGTTAGCCAGCTTTGGATCATCACTCGCCGGCGGAGCTTCGTCCCTAACGACCTCTGGTTGGTCCGAAAACTCGAATCAGCAGCGTGAGAGGTTGATTGGCACAGGCGTGAGACAATCACAAGACGGTGGAGAAAGCCCTCAATCCCTTCCAGTTTGTTGTGATCCTGCTGGCAGGTTGGATGAATCAGCGGCAACAGAATGTGATTGAGTATCTGCGCTAAGAGAACCAAGTCCTGCGCGAGCAGCTCGGAGGCCGTCGCTTGCGGTTCACTGATGATCAACGTCGACGGCTAGCTGTTCGTGCCAAGGGCTTGGGCCGCAAGCTGCTGACGCAAATCGCCACGCTAGTCACACCAGCGGCGTTGTTAGCTTGGCATCGCAGGCTGATTGCGCAGAAGTACGACGGCAGTACTAGGCGGAAACCCGGTCGACCTGTTACGAAGAAGGACTTAGAAGTCCTGGTGGTTCGCATGGCAGAAGAGAATCGCGATTGGGGTTACCGCAGGCTTCAAGGTGCATTGGCCAATTTGGGCCATGAATGTGCCCGCAGCACCATCGCTAACATTCTGCGGAGGCACGGCATCGAACCGGCGCCCGAGCGGAAACGGAAAACGACTTGGAAAGAGTTCTTCAAGCGGCATTGGGAGCTGATCGTAGCGGCGGACTTTCACGACGAGGTCTGGACAAGCAGAGGACTAACGCGCTATCTGGTCCTCTTCTTCATCGACTTGTCTACCCGGAAGGTAGTGATCTCCGGAATAGCGTCACGCGCGAATGGTCTATGGATGAGTCAAGTGGGCCGTAATATGGCGGACGCGGTTGACGGCATCTTGAACGGCAAGTGCTTTCTGATCCATGATCGTGATCCGCTCCTCACGGCGGAGTTTCAAGGCATTCTGACGAGTGCGGCATTGAATGCGTTCAAACTGCCACCA
>CBAAAA010000584.1:0-2962 GCA_964658695.1 uncultured Solirubrobacteraceae bacterium
GAAGATCGCCCCATCCGCTGCGGACTTAAATCGCGGATGAAATTCCCGTATTCGCTGCGCCGCTTGCGGATCACGTTCGATGCGCGCTTTGAACAGGTCCTTGGCTTGATATTTAAGGTGATTTAGATCCGCATCGGGCGGAAGCGGTTTTACAGGCATGCACGAACTCCCTTTCTTGGTTGCCTGATTGTCCGCATGCTTACAGGCAGAAAGTTAGTTCGCAAGAAACGAATCGTGATGAGGTGGACTTCTGTCCTTCCCGCGGACCGGATGCGCCCTGGCGCGCAGACCTAATATAACAGGCGCTGAACTCCAAAGATCCGAGCGACAAACCCCTGACGAAAGTATCGCGCAAAGCACCCGGGGCGATGGTCTCTCAGCTTTGGCATCGCACGAAGATGTTGCATGCCAACGCCCACAGTTTTGTCGAGTTATCGGAAAGACGGGATGTCCCTGGCGGACCTGTGCGAGTATGAAATCTCCCGCCCCACTGGCTGGCGCTGGATCAATCGCTGCGAGGAAATTGGCTCACTGCCGATCAGGGCCGCTCACTGCTGAACTCCCATGGCGACAGTCTTAGTAGCAAATGTAACTACGCCATCCTTGCTCTTCTGATTGGTTGCGGATTTGAGGCGCGGTGAACTCCTCGCGCTTTCAGCGGCGTCCATTCAACTCCGAGAAGACCACTGGGTGATTCTCGACCTTCATGGAAGGGCCGCGCACATCCGAACGGTACCGATTCCACTTTGGGCAAAGGAGGCGCTCGATCGCTGGACTGAAGCAAGTGGAATCAAGGACGGCTGTCTGTTTAGAGCGATCAGCAAGTCAGGAAAGATCTGGGGCCAGGACATGACCGAAGGTGCTTTGGGAGATCGGGCCAACGCTGCCGGCATAGACAAACTGGCGCCGCACGATCTGCGACGGACATGTGCGCGTCTCTGCCATTTGGCAGGCGGCGAGCTCGACCAAATTCAATTCCTCCTCGGTCACGTATCCATCCAGACAACGGAACATTACCTCGGCTTTAAACAGAAGCTCCGGTTCGCTGTGAACGACAAAATCGGCATTGAACCGTGATTGCGAGGGACGGATTACCGTCCCTTCCGGACCAGGAGCGATCTATCTAGCGCAGCCGGAGCACATCAAGTTCTGAGTGGCGTGATCCAGACGGGTAGCGCGCGGATCTAGTGTCAGAGTTCCACGAATGTCCTGGTGTCTATTATCTTTTGCCGCCTTAGTGGAACTTCTCGACGAGCATCAACTGACTACCCTCAAGCTGGCTCTTTCCATATAAGAACCAATGCTCATCCGGCGAAATGGCCAGTCCGGTTTGAGAATGAACAGGCTCCGGGAGCATGTCAATTGCCTTGGTAGCGCCGGTGGTGAAATTGAGGTATTTCACGGTCCTCGGCTCGCCTGGATCCACGAAATAGGCCCCGCGCATTCCGAGCCTGAATTGTATTTCGCCTTTCGCGGCCAGCACCAAGGTTTCCTGCCCACCACTCGGCGGTACTCGGAACAAGGCACGGTTATCGGACGACAAATAGTAAAGATAAGCGCCATCGGCCGATTCCATCGGATCGCATCCGCCGTTTCTGGTTATCTGAATTTCGGGACCGCCCGCGGCAGGCTTTTTCCAAATCTGCGGACCGCTGTTCTGCGAGGCGCAATAGTAGATCCACCTGCCGTCGTGCGACCAACTGGGCCTGATGCTCGTACCGGCACCTCCCGCGAAACGGACCGGCTTACCCCCTTGCGAAGGCATCACATAAACGTCCCACTTTCCCGCCGCGTTGCCGTCGAATGCAATTTGGCGGTCATCGGGAGACCACACTGGGCTGCCCGACCAAGCTTTCCCGAATGCCGTTAGCTGAGTTGCTTCGGAGCCGTCAGCCTTTGCTGTCCAAAGCTCCTCACTGCCCGTTCGGTCCGATTCGAACGCGATGCGCTTTCCGTCGGACGAGTAAGATGGCCGGGCCTCGTATCTGGTGGATGCGATAAACGGATTGGCTATGTGATCGGCGTTGCGCAGATCGGCTCGCCAGATATCGACATCGCCCGAATAGTGCGTAAACACCAAGCGCTGCCCGGCTTTCGATACGGCGACTTCTCCGGCATTGCCATCATTTACGTTCAGGCTCACGGGTTGGCGTTCGGAGTCGACGGGAACTCTCCAGAGTTCGGCGGGGCCTCGCCGATCGGACGAGACCACCAGACCGTGACCGTCCGGGCTCCAGGCTATTCCGGGGACGTAACCGCGGTCGAAATGTACCGATCTGGGCGTCCCCACAGGGAGCATCTCAGCGGAGAGATTCACCACAAACAAGCTACAGTCTGGTAGCATCGCACGAGCAAAGGCGAGAGTCCGGCCATCGGAGGATAGCGCCAGTCCAGCCTCACCGCTGGACACCGGGAGGCTTCCCGCGGTTGCCGAGCCGGCAAATAGTCGTAAGGGCTTCACTTCGCCGCTCTCGACCGAGATCCGAACAATTCGTACCGTATCCGACCGGCTCTGTTGCACCGTCAGTAGCCACTTGTTATCTGGAGACCAAACCAGAAGAGGCGAGGGGAGTGTCCAAGCGCCGCTAACCAAGAACGGTACTGCCTCTAATCGCAGCTGGGTCAACTCTCTTTCCGGTCCCCCCAGCGAGGGAATCAGCATGACCGCCGTAATCAAAGGCTCTCGAGACCTGAGGAACGCAATGTACCGGCCGTCCGGTGACCAGGCTGGAGAGAAGTCATTGCCCTCGCCTGTGGTCAGACTTATCGGCTCGCTCGAGCCAATAAGCTTCACGTAAATTTTCGATGGTCGCTTGCCGAACTCTTGCCAGGTAAAAGCAATCCGGGAGCCCTCCGGGGAGAACGTCGGCTCCCGCTGAAAGCCCGCACCAGTTGTGAGCGGGACTGGAGGTGGAAGCGTCTCGGGCAAGGGATTCAGCCGCTCTCGATGCGTTGCGTAATA
>CBAAAA010000585.1:0-2950 GCA_964658695.1 uncultured Solirubrobacteraceae bacterium
AGTCGTTTCAGATCGACGCCTACGGATGCGGCAGCGGTGGGATTGAAAGTGTCCGATGCATCGATCCAGGCGCAGACCTTCCCGGCTGACGTTATGCCGGAGAGGAAGGAGAGCGCGACGGAAGTCCTGCCAGAACATTCGCCGCCGACGAGTTCCGTGACTGCCCCAACCGGAAACCCGCCCCCGATGAGTTTATCGAGCGGTCCAATTCCAACCGGGCTGGAAGGCCGAACCATTCTCGGCGCCGGGGTAAGCGCGGAAGGGATCCGCGAGGAAAGTGCGGCTTCGACCTGAACACGAATTGTATTAGCGAACGCCATAGAGTATTCGCTTTATATTCGCCTATCGGTGCCGGGAGTCGTCAAATGGACGCTGCACCCTAATCGGGGCAATCGCAAGCTATGTCACTGAAAGGAAAGCGGGAAAAGATTTAATCTTGGTGTAGGTAATGAACCGGTCGGACTCTCGTCGCCCGACGCTGACCGAACATCAACAGCAGGATGTGTTTCGCAACCGACTCCAGGAGCCACTCAAGCGAATCCCACCCTTTTCTCCAGTACTCTACCTTGTACGCTCCGTAGATGTTGATTCGGGCACGATTCGGCTAAGTCAGATTGCTCTTGTCACACGGACGCCTCCAACTGCCCGCAGAATGGGTCGCATCTGAGGGCATAAGAGTTAGGTGGAAACGAGATTGTTTTCCTCCGGGAGTTGGCATGGCAAAGAAGGCACCGTCGAAAGCGCGCACTGCCTGCTATCTCCAGCCAATGGAGTGTCTACCGGTGCTGAAGGTACCCGAGGGACCGGAATGGACGTACGAACTGAAGCTCGACGGCTATAGGTTAGAGGTGGTTCGCGCAGGAACACAGACCAAGCTGTATTCGCGTCGTGAGAATGTTCTGAACGACAAATTTCCCTACATCGCGGCCGCGCTAGAAAGACTGCCGCAAGGGACGGTTATTGACGGCGAACTGGTCGCGATGGGGGCCGACGGAAAACCAAACTTCAATCGGTTGCAGAATTTTCGCTCCGCCGAAGACCAGATCGTTTATTACGCCTTTGACATCCTGGTCCACAAAGACCACGATCTCACCATGCGGCCGCTAGCCGAACGGCGCGAGATCCTTCGCTCCGTCCTCACGCCAGCTGACCATGTCGCTCTGTCCGAAGTATCCGATCAGACCGCAGCCCAGATGCTGAAGTTCGTGCGTACTCATGGCCTCGAAGGCATCATCGCAAAACGATCCGACAGCATCTACCAGCCGGGCCTGCGGACCGGTTTGTGGTCAAAGCATCGAGTCAACATCGGTCAGGAGTTCGTGATCGGCGGGTACGTTCCCGGAACACATGGATTCGACTCGCTGGTGATTGGCTTCTACCGCGATGGCGGTCTTCAATATGCCGCTCGTGTGCGTGCTGGCTTCGTACCTGCCACCCGCCGTACCGTCTTCGAACAGATCAAGCACCTCATAACGGAGAAATGCCCGTTCACCAACCTGCCCGAGAAGCAAGCCGGACGCTGGGGCCAGGGCCTTACTGCCGCGAAGATGAAGGAATGTGTCTGGCTGCGTCCTGAAGCGGTGGCGAACTTCGATTTTCTCGAATGGACGACTGCTGATCATCTGCGGCACACGAAGTTTGTCGCAATGCGTGACGATAAGGACCCACGGAAAGTGGTGAGGGAGACATAACATGTGCGGAAGATTCAAGCGTGGTTCGGACAAGCAGCGCGTCGCGAAGGTCTTCAAGGTCACCGCAGGCTTGGACGAGACTTTGTTCGACGAAGGCGATGATTTGCGACCGCAATCCATGCAGCCCGTGGTCTACACGAACGATGACGGTGAACGCCAGATCGAGCTGATGAGGTGGGCGTTCAAACTGCCCGACCGTCTCCTCTTCAACGCTCGCTCTGAAGGCATCGACCATGCAAAGTTCTGGAAAGACGCGTTTCTGACCGGACGCTGCATCCTGCCGGGTGACGCTATCTACGAATGGCAGCAAGTCGAGAAGGGTAAGAAAAAGCCGAAGTACGAGTTCACCATTCCTGGACAACACCCCTTCGGCATGGCTGCGGTTTGGAAGCTCTGGAAGAACCCGAAGACCAATCACTGGGAGAAGACGTTCGCAGTCCTCACGGGCGAACCGAATGAGCTGATGGCACCCATCCATGATCGGATGACCACGTTCCTCGAACCACGAGACTACGATGAATATCTGGCTCCTGCCGAACGTCCGCCGGTCCATCTGCTCCGGATTCTGCCCTCCTCGAAGATGAAAGCACAACTCGTGGACGCAACGCCTATCAGCAACGAGCAAGTGGGTCTATTCGACAGTCAGTGAGCAAGCGACTAAAGCAAAGCGCGGGACTTCTCATGTTTCGTGATGCCGATGACGGCCTTGAGGTCTTTCTCGTGCATCCTGGCGGCCCCTATTGGGTCAAGAAAGACAAAGGCGCATGGACGCTGCCGAAGGGCGAATTTGACGATGGCGAGGAACCACTCGCAGCGGCGCAGCGAGAGTTTCAGGAAGAAACCGGCTTTGTTGCGTGTGCTCCGTTTCTTGACCTTGGCTCTGTTCAACAAAAGAGCGGCAAGGTGGTCCTTGCTTGGGCGTTCAGAGGCGACTGCGATCCTGTGCAACTCGTCAGCAATACCTGTGAGGTTGAGTGGCCTCCGCGTTCCGACAAGCGCATCGTGATCCCCGAGATCGATAAAGGCGCATGGTTCACACTGAGTCAGGCTGCGGATTTCATCCGCGAAGAACAGAAGTCTCTATTGCTACGGCTGGAGCAACAACTCCGTGACACGCTCAAATGAATCCGGGGCGGGCGTATCGTCCGACGAATTTCCTTCAAGTTGGAAATTGTGGAGCCCCACCCCGACCAGCCGATAGAGATGGCGACTTTGGTGTGGGGGCATGGCGGCTCGGCATCCAGGTTGTCGGTTGCGTC
>CBAAAA010000586.1:0-2934 GCA_964658695.1 uncultured Solirubrobacteraceae bacterium
GCTGGCTCTCATTGCCGGTTTAACGGCGGGCACATCGGTCGCGTTAGAGCGCAGCCCAGCTCTTGCGTTGATGTTTCTGAATGGCACCGGACTATCTAATACGGCGGCCCATTCCGTAATCCAGCGAGCGGGCGCCCTGGACGACACGATTACGGTCTTCCTGGAACATCCGCTCATCGGTCGGAGTTTGGGCGGGATCTCGTGGTCGATAGCAGATCTTCAAGGGGAGAGAGTGGAGTCGTTTGCGGCTTCTAAAGACTTCGAGGGAATGAGCGTCTTCGCCGAAGCCTTAGCGGCTAGCGGGATTTTCGGGATAGTCCCTTTTGCCTGGTTTCTTGTCACTACGCTTAGCCGGCCACTGCGCCTGGCCCGGGTTGCCGCGCCATTCTATTCTGCGCTGCTGAAGGGGTTGGTCCGCTCACTTATGTTTGCATGGATGGCGCTGCAGTTCAACCAGAACATGCTGCGACCCTATTTGTGGATCCACATCGCTGTTCTTGCAACGGTGTATGCGGCCGCGGTTCAGTCCGTAGTAGTTTGCGCTCGGGCCCCTAACGCGTCATAAGCATCCTCAGGATCGATCTGCATCGCTCGGGAAACGACCTTGCATACACCTTCCCGGTAAGCTTGCAGCGTGAAATGACCTTCCCATTCTTGCCTGGCACAGCGAACGATTCTCTCAATGCTACTGAGATCCATGTGCAAGACAGAGATGATGCGCTGAGCCAGAGCATCCGCTGTAGTTGCATCCGCCAGGAAACCCGTTTGGTTGTCGATGAGGATTTCGGGTATCCCGCCTACCGGGAATGCCACAACAGGAACTCCGGCGGCATAAGCCTCCATAATGACTCTGGTTGTTGCCTCCGCCATGCTGGACGGTACGACCAGTAAGTCGAGGTTGGAGTAGACGCCAGCGAGATCGTCTTGCCAAGTGAGCATTTCCAATGGCAGTCCCGCACCTTCTTCAACTACCTGGTTGTAATACTCCGCACCCGAAAACATGGGTGAGCCAATTACAGTAAATCGACACTCCGGAGCCGTTTGAGAAACGATACGGGCGGCCTTCAGGAAATCTAATTGTCCCTTATCGCGTTCTATCCTGCCAATAACACCTATATTTCTGATTGGGCGAAGCGGCAGTGCGGTCACATTACCTGGCTTGGCTACGCCGTTATAAATAATCTGGAGCCGATCAGGCTTTACATACTCAGTAAGTGGTTCCGCAGCATAGTGACAGCAGGCAATCACGTGCGCGTCAGCCAGCTCCAAAGCCTGCCCGGTCAAGGCGATCGCCGATCCCTGCAACAGACGGTTGTGGCAGTGGAACACAAGAGGCGTCCCAGTTCTCCATGCTACCCAAGCTGCCGGGGGCACTAATCTGGAGCCGTTCACGTAAATCAAGTGGATGTCGTTGGCTCTGACCAGATCACTGAAGAACTTTAGAAGACCGGGAACTTCCAACGCATATTTCAGATGCTGCCACAGTGTTTTCTTTTTGACCGAATACGAGCCCGAAGGGAAATTGTGCGTTCGATAGCCAAGATTGCGGACTATGGTAGTGAACGGTCCCGTGCCCGGAATTGCAACAGAAAGCTGCGATGCATGTTCGGAAAGCGCGGGGAGGAGTTCCAGGAGGCTCCGCTGGCCTCCTCCCAGGTTGGAGAACTGATCGATGCAAAGTATATTTGCGGTCGCTGTGGAAAGTGTTTTCATCGATGTGATCCAACTGCAATGTCGAGTGCTTGAGTGACGGTTTGCGGCTCTGTTGAGCCGAGCAATACATTCGAAATCTTTTCACGAAAGATCTCGCTTGAGAAGCGCGCGGCGTGGGCTCGCAGTTCGATCGGGCGCACATATTTCTCGGTGCGTTCAAATTCCTGGACGGCATCGCCCAGGTAGTGCTCGCCCGGGTCGGAGTAGAAGATTCCGCCGCGCGGGTTCATGAGCGGAACCGTTTCAAGCACTCCGCCCTTTGCCAGAGCAATCACCGGCTTGCCGCTTGCAAGGGCTTCCACTGGAACAATCCCGAAGTCTTCTTCCCCGGGGAGAATGACGGCGCGGCATTTTGCATACAATTCGCGGAGTTCCGCATCCGGCACGCGTCCACAAAATTCTACGGTCTTTCCGGCCGTGTATCTCAATTGCCGATATTCGGGACCGCCACCTACGATTTTGAGTTTTCTTCCGCTGCGCGTAAAGCACCGGACTGCATCGCTGATCCGCTTATACGCGACTAACTCTGAAACGATCAGATAATAGTCCTCTGGTTCAGCGGTATAAAAGTCGTTCACTGCCACAGGCGGATAGACAACTTCGGATGACCGACGGTACGCTTTCCAGATGCGACGTTGCACATTCTCACTGTTAGCGATGAATTCATCAACACGCATGGCGGAACTGACGTCCCATAGACGGAGATAGTTGGCAAACGGTGCGATCAGGGCGCGTTTCAGGGCCGAGTGTGTCCATTCATGCAGATAAGCTGGATAAAGATCCCAGAGATAGCGCATGGGTGTGTGGCAGTAGCAGACATGTCGAGTCTGCGAGGCGGTCAAGACTCCCTTCGCCGGGCCAGACTCGCAGCTGACGACCAAATCGTAGCCCCGAAGGTCAAAGTGTTCGAGCGCTATCGGCGTCAGCGGCAGACACGACCGGTAATGGCGCCGGAACGGGTTCAGGAAGGACGCGGTTACGTTATGAGAACGAATGAACGGGGACACGCGATCCGGATCATAGAAGAGTGTGAAGATATCCGGCTTAGGCAAGACTCGGCAGAGTTCTTCGATGACTTTCTCCCCACCACGCATACCAAGCAGCCAGTAATGTACAATCGCGCACCTCATGATTGCCTACCAACTTCCATGCTGTGTTGAAGCGCCACATCGACGGAGGACGTCGTTCGGATTAAGTGCGACAACGGGTCTAGTATGAACT
>CBAAAA010000587.1:0-1576 GCA_964658695.1 uncultured Solirubrobacteraceae bacterium
AATGTTAACGCCTTTGTTGGGTCTTGACCACTTTGCCGCTGCGCTCAAAGATGACGGCTTGGGCAGCGTAGAATGCAGCGAGATAAGCGGCGCGACCGGCATCATAGTAAAGACCGGCGGTGAGCATAGTCTGACCGCGTTCAAGGTGGTCATCGGCATTCTGTAAAAATCGTGCAGCTTCCGGGGGTCACAGGTCCAGCCCCTCGCGCCGGATTTCGTGCATGAGCGGGGAGCGCTCGCGGTACGCGCCTGCCGGATAGGGTTTGGCGTCTGAGAAAACGCCGATTTCGTCAATGTATTTGACCCGCGGTGCTGCGAGCTTGTGGAGTTCAGCCCAACGGTCGGATGAACCATCCATGCCGTTCAGAAAAACCGCTACATCGTAATCGGAATCCGGTCGAGCTTCACCCCGCGCCTGCGAACCGAACAAGACAACCCGTTCCAGCCGCGCCCCGTACATCTCGGCAAGGGCGGCGCGAAATTTGCTGATGACCGGGTCGGGTCGCAATGGCGTGGTGTCGGCTGTCATGGGCCTTCTTTTAGCATGGCTTGAGTTGCTCCCGCAATTCAATGTCTCGCAAAGGACCCTTATGAAACTTGCCCCTTGACGAGGGCTAAAGCTACATCGTGTCCCTTGAGCGCAGCCGAGACGCTGCTATATCTTGAACGCGCCGTTGCTGCCTTGGGCGGCCACGGCATCGCCATTGATGACGAGGCCTTAGCTTACCTAAGGGGATCAGCTGTGGAAGACCGAAAAGATCTCGACGAGGGGCAGGGTGACGTCTCCGGCCGTGATCTTGTCACCGATTACATGCTCGAAGTCTTCGCCTTTATGGTAGGTCCAGGCCTTCTCCCGCTCGGGATCGAACATCCAGCAATAGGGAACGCCCCATTCGTGATATTCCTCAAACTTCTCGATCAGTCTGGGTAACTTGTCTTCCGGCGAGCGGATCTCGATCGCGAGCAGCAGGGGGGCAAAGCCATACTCCTCCGATCTTGCGATTTCCTTCTTCTGAACGGCTACGTCCGGCAGGCGCCAGGCGGTTGCGCGTACTTTGCTGTGCAATTCCGGACCAACGGATAATTGCGGAGAGTAGTACTTCAACAGCAAAGCGATGATCCATCCCTGCAACTCGATGTGTTTCCAGGTGGGCACGGGTTTCTCGATCAATACACCATTAAGATATTCGTAGCGATGGAACAGATCGGGATTGGCTTCGTACGCTTCGATTGGGACAAATGTGGGAACAACTTCTGTCGCCATATAATCACCTTAAACCAATTTGGATTGACACAATCCCGCAGCGGTCAGTGCGGGGTTGAGCGATAATCACCACGAAAGGAGAACTCTCTATGCCTGACGTGAAACCGATACCGGATGGCTATCACAGCATCCAGCCCTACCTGATCTTTTCGAATTGCGCCGAAGCGATAGAGTTTTACGGAAAGGCATTGGGCGCAACGGAGAGGTTTCGAATGCCCGACGCCCAGGGCCGCATCATGCACGCCGAAATGCAGATCGGCAATTCAGTGATCATGATGGCCGACGAAGCGCCGCAGATGGATGCCTTCAGTC
>CBAAAA010000587.1:1676-2931 GCA_964658695.1 uncultured Solirubrobacteraceae bacterium
AGCGCTCACATGGGACACCCGGATTTCCGCGTCCAGAATCGGATCTTCGCGACGCTGCACTATCCCGACGAGCATTGGGGAATGGTTAAGCTCTCCCCTGAAGATCAGCAAGGTTTTGTACAGACACAGCCCGGCGCCTTCATTCCGGTAAAAGGCGCGTGGGGACGTCAAGGCTCAACCAGCGTTCGCCTGGATGCCGTCGATCCCGCCACGCTGGAGGAAGCGCTTCACCTCGCCTGGAAACAAGCCAGCGCCACAAAACCTCGTAAACGCACACAGGTGAAACAGTAAGTACGCAGAGTAACAAGCGAGGGTATCCAGGCATACCTAGAGCGAGATTGTGTAAACGTTCCGGGAACTGAGTAAAAGAATTGCGCTACTGAGATGGTTATCTTTGAGAGCCTGTCAGAGCCGGGTCGCACTACGTATTTTTGAACAAATCAGTTCAGGGAGTGGTGTGAATGAGCTCAGTATATACAGGCGCTAAGCCGAACGGTTTAGCAGCGCTTGGCCGCCTGGCGACAAACCGGTTGGCCCCGCAACGGAGTGCTTCCGCCACTCTGTCTCAGACAAAGACGAACGGGCATGCCGACGAGGATGCCGGACAAGGCCGCCTAGCCGCCAAGAAGATGGCCGAGGAAAAGTCCAGGGCTCGCACGCTCGCACGCTCGCAGGCTGTTGCAGAGAAGCTCTCAACGGCGACAGACCAGGTTGCCAGCGCTATTGCAGAAGCCAACAGCGCCGTGGTGCAACTTGAGAAGACGATGCACACCATCGCAGCCGGAGCCGAACAGTCCTCCGCTGCCGCGGAGGAATCGCGCGCTGCCATCAACCAGATTGAACAGGCGTCCAATGTCGCCAATGGCCAAGCCGATGCCGCGCTGCAATTGGTCACCGAACTGCAGTCAGTCGCCAAAATAACGATTACCGAAGTCGAAGGTTTGATCAAAGGCGTAAGTGACGCCGCGGATGGCAACATTGAGTCCGCCAAAATGGTTGCCGAGTTGGAACGGCAATCCGAAGAGATCGGCAAGATCGTGCACGCGGTGGCGCGCATTGCGGATCAGACCAATCTGCTTGCCCTCAATGCCGCTATAGAAGCTGCCCGCGCCGGCGAGCACGGCAAGGGATTCGCGGTTGTGGCAGACGAAGTTCGCAACCTCGCAGAGATGAGCGAGAAGAGCGCGCGCGGCATTCAGGAAGTCGTCAACGAAATTCAGACCCAGGTAAAGGTCGTGGCCTCAGACACCGAGGC
>CBAAAA010000588.1:0-2930 GCA_964658695.1 uncultured Solirubrobacteraceae bacterium
TGTATCAGAGCCTTTCTGAACTCGAAGCCCGCTGCTCAGCACTCATCAGGGATGCCGACGTCGTAGTGGTCGGATCGTATGTCCCCGAAGGCGTCGCGGTGGGGAACTGGGTCACAAAGATTGCAAAAAACTGTGCTGCTTTCTACGACATCGACACCCCGGTTACACATGCCGCATTAAAGATAGATCAATGCGAGTACCTCTCCTACAATCTAATTCCTAAGTACCAGCTTTACTTGTCGTTTACGGGAGGTCCTCTACTCGACCATATCCAGCAGCAGCTTGGATCGCCGTGTGCACGCCCCCTCTACTGTTCGGTCGATCCAACTCTTTATTACCCTGAGCCAACCCAAAAGCTTTGGGATCTAGCCTACCTGGGAACTTATGCGCAGGACCGGCAGGCCGCCCTCGAACACCTGCTTCTCTCCGTAGCATCGGCGATGCCAAGACTAAGTTTCGCTGTAGCTGGACCGCAGTACCCGCAAGATACAGTCTGGCCGTCTAACGTTCAGCGAATGGAGCATTTGCCGGCTGCACGACATCGGCATTTTTACAACTCGCAACGATTTACCCTGAATTTGACTCGGCAGGACATGATTTCCGCCGGCTATTCCCCCAGCGTGCGATTGTTTGAAGCTGCCGCTTGTGGGACGCCGATCCTCACCGACAAGTGGGCAGGCTTATCTCAATTCTTTGAGCCATTCACAGAAGTTATTCCGGTATCCACTCCGCAGGACATTACGTCCTATCTTCAGATGCCGAATGAGCAGCGCTTCGCGATCGCAGAGAAAGCTCTCAGGCGTACTCTCAAATCGCACACTGCGGCGGTACGCGCACGCGAGTTTGAAGCGCGAGTGGGGAAGTCTCTGGAGCGGGTCAGCTACTCACGGAAGCGTGCTCGCCTTTCCATTCGTCGATCTCCTACCGCTGCTCTCATTTAACTGGCATCGTAGTTAGTCGAGGTTTAAACATGAGAATTAGTTTTAAAACGCTGTCCACAGTGGTTTGTTCGCTCGCCTTCTTGACGGCGGCGGCCACTGCCCAGAACCCGTCAGGTGAAACTTCTGCCAGCATGGTTGTAACTCTGGAGCCGAAGCATGGGAAGCAACTACCACCGATAGAGCCGGCAGACATTGAAGTTACTCAAGGCAAAGAAAAAAACGCAATCAGCAATTTTCAGCCGCTCAAGGGATCGAAGTTACAGCTGATGGTGTTGGTTGATAACTCCTCCCAGTCGACATTCGATTCGCAGATCAATGATATGAAGAAGTGGGTCAATGGCCTGCCTCCAAATATCGAGATTGCGATCGCCTACATGCAGAATGGCATGGCGGCAATGACGCGTGACTTCACGTCTGATCACGCGGCCGCTGCCAATTCAATACGCGTGACGGTCGGAATCGGAGGTGCCGACGTCAGCCCTTATGACTCCCTGTCAGACGCAATTAAGAAATGGCCTCCATCCGACGGATCGCGCCGTGAAGTGTTAATGATCAGCAGCGGAATTGAAGGTCTTGGAGGCGGAATTGCGCCGGAAAACCCTTACGTCAACAAAGGCATTGAGGACGCGCAAAAGGCGGGAGTGGTTGTCTACACAATCTTCAATCCCGCCGCCGGTCACCTGGGACATAACTTCTGGCGCGTTAACTACGGCCAGAACTTCTTATCTCAGCTTTCAGATGAAACCGGCGGCGAAGCCTATATCACCACCTTCAGCGCACCCGTTTCATTTGTTCCTTTCCTTGATGACCTCTTAACAAGGTTTGACAACCAATACATGATCACGTTCAACATGAAGCCGTCTAAGAAGACCGAACTTGTTCCGGTACGCGTAAAGATCAAGGAGAAAGATGCGGACTTAGCAGCCGCAGACAAAGTTCTGGTCAAAGCCTCCCTGTAGTCAAACAGCTACAGGGCGCTGGAACCGCGGCTTAAAGGTTTGTCCGATTTGGCAAAATCAGCAGGTGCTTCAGAGGCTGAGGCGATATCTTCAGCGCCGGTTTGGTCCAAAAGATCCTTCGCCTTCGTCACCCAGTCAACGTTGTCGCAGTGGACGGAGAGAAGCACGCCGCCCTCCTTGATCCGTCCTTCATACCGTTTGGCTTCGTATTCGGGAATGCCCATTCCGACCAGGGCGCCTACGATTCCGCCCACCACGCCGCCGGAACCAACTCCCGTCAAGGCCGCGATCACTGGGCCTGCTGCGATCAATGGGCCAAGGCCGGGAACGGCCAGCAGTCCGATTCCGGCTAACAGTCCGATGGTTCCGCCAATGACGCCCCCGGCCAGAACACCGGCAGTCGTCCCTTCGGGAGCTTTGGTGTGCTTCTCGTGGGCAAAATCCTTAGTTCCGACATTGTCCTGAAGCAAAACAGAGATGTCTTCACTGCGGAACCCTCCGGCCGTCAAATGATTAACTGCCTCCTCCGCTCTGCTCCGGCTTGGATAAATTCCAAATACAGCGCTGTTCGTGCCAGCCATCGTAGTCCTCCGAACGTCTTCCGACAGATGAGACTGCCAGATACCAAGTGCAGTTTCGATGGATTTTACTTGCCGGGAAGACGGACCACGGTGAGCCAGAAGTCCTCAAACGACCGGATCTTCCTGATAAAGTCATCCAGGTCAACCGGTTTGGTCAGATAACAGTTGGCATGCAGCCGGTAAGCTTTCCAGACATCCTGTTCGGCATCGGAAGTTGTCAGCACAATAATCGGAATGTAACGCAGAGCGGGATCTTCTTTGATCTCGGCAAGAAGCTCGCGTCCATCTTTCTTCGGCAAATTAAGATCCAGCAGTATGACGTCCGGCTTCGGTGACGAAGCGTAGCCACCCTCCTGACGCAGAAACCGCATCGCCTCTTCGCCATCTTCAACGATCGATAGATGATGGGCAAGGCGTCCTTCTCGAAAGGCTTCCTGGGTGAGTAACAC